>JASFOC010000136.1:0-6534 GCA_050116715.1 Gammaproteobacteria bacterium | reverse complement strand
GACATCGTCCGCCGGGAGGTCGCCCGCACGGCGGTGAATTTCTCGGAGCACCGCCTCGGCATTGTGTGTGCGGCGAGCGAGGCGGAACTGCGCGGCGAGTTGCAGTGGCGCGGTATTTACTTTCTAGCCGTCACGGCGCTGGCAAACATCACCCGCCTGAAGGCTGGCAGTACGCAACTCGAAAAGCAGCGCGCCCTGCTGAAGATGAAGCTGCGCGATGTACAGGCGCAGCATCGCGGCCTCGACGCGCTGGTCACAACCACGCCTGCTGACGTGCAGGAACGGCAGGCGCTGGAGCAACGCCTGAAGGATACCGGGCGCAAGCTCGAGGAAGCACGTACCGGCCTTGCTACGCTGGATGATTACCTGACCCAGGTCTGCAATGTGTGCAACCACCCGTCGCGCTTCCTGCGGGTCAGACACAATTCGGTCACGGTGGACCGAATGGGAATCGTCCCGGACGCAATGTCACATCAACCGGGGGCAGAAGTCGTCAGCGCGACGATCAGCATCGGCGAGAATCCGCCCGTCGAGATGATGCTCGCGGCATTCCGGCGCGCGGACATGGCGTAACCGCCGGCGGCCTTGACGTTTGAGCAACGCTTCCGCCAGCCGCCCCGTGCAGGCACGGGGCAGCAGCCCGCCAGGATCAGCCGGACGAAGTGTCCGGCGACCCGCTCTCGTCGGCAGCCGCTGCGTCCGGCTCGCCTGCCTGTGTCGACGGGTTCATCCACTCCGTCAGCAGCGCATAGCCGATCGCCAGGATAACCGGGCCCAGGAACACACCGATAAAACCGAATGTAATCAGGCCGCCCAGGACACCCATGAACACCAGCAGCAGCGGCAATGCGCCACCGCGACTGATCAGGTAGGGTTTGACGATGTTGTCGATGCTGCTGATCACCACCATGCCGTAAGCCAGCATGAAGACCGCCCAGACGATCTCCCCATGGAAGTACAGCCACAGGGCGGCCGGCAGCCATACCAGCGGCGGTCCCATGGGGATAATGGAGAGAAAGAAGGTCAGCAGGCCCAGCAGCATGGCACCGGGGACACCGGCAATCCAGAAACCGATCAATGCGAGGACCGATTGTGCCAGCGCCGTGCCCAGGATGCCGTTCACCACCCGCGATACCGTGCCTGCGGTCACCTCGATGAGATCCCTGGCTCGATGCCCTGCAAGGTGCTCCATCACCGTCTGTACCCGCGCCGTGATAGCCGGGCCGTCACGATAGAAGAAAAAACAGATCAGCACACTGAAGGTAATCAGGATCACGCCCTGTCCAAGCGCACCACCGGCGGCAATGGCCCAGTCCTTGAGCGGCAGCTGCAGCAGGTACTGTTTGAGCTGCAGCAGCAGCGCGCCCTCTTCTTCCTGCATCAGGGCAAGCCACTTGTCCTCGAGGTAGGGACCGGCGAGCGGCAAGGCATCCAGCCATGCCGGCGGCTGCGGCAATGGCTGGTTGAGCGCGGCACGCAACAGGCGCAGCAGTTCCACCGCATTATCGACCAGACTCACCGCCATGATCGCAAAGGGTGTCACCAGGGTAAGCAGGAGCAGCACTGTCATGAGCGTGGCTGCGCGCCCGGTCCGTCCGTGCAGGTACGCAAGCACCCGGACGTATACCGGCCAGCTGGCATAGGCGAGTACGGCCGCCAGGATCAGTGAAATGATAAATGGACGCAGTACCAGCACGATACCGATCATCAGCAGCCCGAGCAGGGCCACGGTTGCCAGCATTTCCAGGCGACGGGTCGAATACATGCGTGTACCTTTGCAGGGTGTCCTGCGGCTTGTTGTGACAGGGTGATTGCCGTGATCTGCGCCGCACAGTACGCTCGCCAGGGTGCAACACCTGCCGGAAATTCCTTGTGGTGCTGACAATACCCGGACAGACCGGCTCATGTCTGTGCAGCATAACCCGCGCATCCCGGGAGAATCCACACGAAAAGCGCGGCAGCGCGGGGGCAGTACAGCAAGGCTGACACTGTCCCTGCATGCGCCCGGATTACCTGCATTCTGATCTTGTGCCTCACCGCAGCGTGATCCGCTGCAGCAACATCCACCGCCAACAAACCGGCATGACAGAGGCATGAAACCGACTGGAAGTTGCGCCCTCCGTGTCCTATAACAATAGGAGGTTCCGGGAAAGCAAGGGCCTTTCCCGAGAACTGATTACCTGTGGAGGAGGGGCAATGAGGAACAAGAGAGTCCGGTTCAGTGACAGGCGCCAGGGCAAGCCAATGCCCCGGGTGCCATTCAAGGACAGCGACGGCGTGACAATCATGGAAAGCCGCAGAAAGATTCCGGACCGGCGTGCAGGCAACATCCAGCTCAACTGGGTAGACATGCGCTCGTGAACAGCTGATCACTCCCGGTCGCGCCGGAACTTCGTTACCACGTCGTAGAGCAGGCCGGAGAAGGCATTGAAGCGGGTCACCCGGAACACCAGCTGTCGGGCTGTCATGGTGCGCCGCACCTGGCGCACCTCACGCAACCGTGGCAGGAACAGCAGCGCCACCAGGATACGCAGGGATGCCGAGACGGCGAACACCAGCAGCAAGACGCTCGGCAGGGTGAATACCCGGCCCGCGACATCCCATTCCACAGGTGCCACCCTGCTGAGCACTGCACCCAGCATGCCACCCAGGAACACCCCGATCGCGACGAACACGTTATGGAAGGCCATGGCCGTGGCGCGCCGGGCGCCGGGAATCAGGTCGTAGAGAAAATTACCCGCACTGAGGCTGAAGCCGGCCCAGGCAAAACCGCTGATTACCTGTACCCCGATCAGGTACCAGAAATTTCCTGACACCAGCCACAGCAGCGGCAGAAACGGGATCATGCTGCCTGTCGTTACCAGGATCAGACGGTTGCCGAACACATCACTGATGCGCCCCCAGGTATTCAACATCAGGAACTGCATCAATACCGCGGTGCCGGTGTTGACCATGAACTGGATGTAATTGAACTGCAGGTCCCGCAGCATGTAGACGGCGAAGAACGGCGCGGAAACACCGACCGCCGCCTGCATGCAAACGAGATACAGCGAGAAACGCAGGGCATGGGAGTGGCGCAGTGAGTGCAGCCACTGCCGGGATACCTGAAAACCGGGCAGCACCGACCCCTGCCTCTGCGGCTCGTGCATGCACAGCAGGTGATACACCGAAACCAGACGCGCCAGTGCCGCAGCGCCAAACACCACGGCAAAGCCCAGCCAGGTGTGGCCGAAGCGGTCAAAACCGTACAGGATGGCCCCGGCGACGGCGAGTGAAATAAAGCTGGTGATGGTAGCCAGGCGGGTTCGCCGCCCGAAAAAACGGCCGCGCTTGCGTTCCGGCACCAGGTCGCCCATCAGGCTTGCCCACAGCGGCGCGGCGAGGTTGCTGCCCGCGTAATAGATGACCAGGCAGACGATCAGTAACGCAACGGCGTATTGCGGGAACAGTACCGGCAGTAGCAGCAACGGCAGCCAGACCAGCATCTGCAGCATGGCACCGACAAGGATGACCGGTTTGCGCCGGCCGGTGATGTGACCCAGCCAGGCGGCAAGGAACTGGAAAAACGCACCTGCCAGCGGCGGCACGGTCACGACCAGCGCAATCTGGGCAGTACTGGCGCGCAGGAACAGGGCAAACGCGGACAGGTAGGTCTCGGCCCCGCCGGCCATCACCGAATACGCCACCCCATCGCGCACGGAGTGCCGCAGCGAACGATCTGTGGCAGGGTCGCGGGAATAGGTGAAACTCATGCAGAAAACAGGAAAATGTTGGTAAGCCCTGCCTGTCCCGAAAAACAAACAAGCGAAGCCGGTATCAGCGAGACACCGGCCACGCCCGCAGATTACAGCACGCTGCCGAGCAAGCTGCCACCTGTAACTATAGTCACGATACGCTGACAAAGGCCCCCGGGCTGCAGTCCGGGATTGATGTCGACGCGCCGCGGATCCTGCCTGGCTGCAGCCAGGCTACACACTGACCGCGACTCGGGGCTACAACCACTCCTGCCGCATATCCGTAATTTCCAGGTCATGCGCCTCTTCCGTCAGCTGGCGGACCCGGGCCATGGTCGCTTCCAGCCTGCGCCGGTCGTTATCAACAATGCACACGGCAAGGATCACGCGCTGCCACTTGTCCTGATATGCCACCTCGGCAACCGAGGCATTGAAACGGGAACGCAGCCGGTCTTTCAGGCCGCGCACCGCACTGCGCCTGTCCTTGAGCGAGCGCGCCCAGGGAATCAGCAATTCCATGGTCAGCAGCGAAATAAAAATGGCAGGATCGGACACGGTCTCAATCACCTGGCTCGGTCTGCCCGACCTGAATCACCGGCGTGTCTGCCGGGACCCGGCGGAGTTGCGGGACAGCCGGGCAGTCCATTTCCACGGGATCATGACTGCCCTATGTTTTCAGCCAGTGGTAAACCAGCCCCATCACCAGACCATAGACAAGATGTTCCGACACGGTAACCAGCGGCTGCCAGAGGCTCAGTTTCATGCCCAGCGCCCCTCCGGCAGCCAGCGGCATGATGGTCCAGATGACCAGCAGGCCGGTTACAAGTCCGAACACCATGCCCTTTATCCAGTAGGCTCGCCCCGGAATGACCGGCGCAATGATCGCGAACCAGGTCCCCCACCACACCCCGCCGATGACAAAGAACCACAGCCAGCCCGCGAAGGGCGCCGGCAGCCCGCTGCCCTGCAGGACGACCCGGGCAATGCCGATCAGCAGGGTCACGGTTTCGAACTGCGGTGGCAACCACCGGATCAGCATCAGCAGGGAAAGGATGCAGGTAGCCAGCAGCCCGGCGACAATCCCGCGGAGAATATCCTTATAGATTTCCATGTGTTTTTCCATGACCTCTGGCTGCGACGGGACGCTGCCGGATCAATGTGACCTGCGGCCGTCACGGCACTGCCAGCGTGCCAGTCCCGCAGAACGTGGAGTATCGATCAGGGATTCACCCGACGCAATGGCTATCTCCGGGACGAGACGTTAAAACCCGTACAACCGCGGCAGCAGCCAGCTCAGCGTCAACCACATGATCAGCGTCAATGGCAGACCGATGCGCACAAAGTCACCGAAGGTATAACCACCGGCATTCATCACCAGCAGGTTGGTCTTGTAGGCCATCGGTGTGGCGTAGCTCATATTGGCGCCGAACAGGACTGCCAGCACGAATGCCTCGGCCGGCAGGCCCAGTCCGTTTGCGATTGACATGGCCACCGGCGTACCGATGACCGCCGCGGCATTGTTGGAGACGATGTTGGTCAGCAGTGCCATGAGCAGGATCAGGCCGCTCAGGATCAGGTTCGGCGCCAGCCCCGCGGTCAGCACGAGGTAGAGATCGGCCAGCCATGCGGTTGCACCGGTCCGGGTCATGGCCATGCCCAGCGCCAGACTGACAACCACGATCATGATCACCGAGGTACTCAGCGCGTCGCCGACATCACGCCATGCCAGTCCGCCAAGCAACAGCATGAGCAGGGCGCCTGCCACGGCACTGACCGCAATCGGCAGCAGGCCGGTTGCCGCACTGACGACCACCAGCGCCATGATCAGCAGGGCCAGCGGCGCCTTTTTCGTTGTCGGCACATCAGCGGTTGCATCCAGCACCAGCAACTCGCCCGAGCGTTTGATCTGCGCAAGCTGCTCGCGCGCGCCCTGCACCAGCAGGATATCGCCGACCTGCAGCCGGATATCGCCGATGTCCTTCACCAGGGTGTGCACCTTGCGGCCGGCCTGGGCCAGGGCAAGCGTGGCAAGCTGGTAGCGATCGGTGAAACGGCTTGCATTCAGGGTGCGATTGACCAGCGGCGAGCCCTGCACCACGACAATCTCCGCAAGCTGCTGGTCCTTCGCCTGCAGCGGATGCTCTTCGTCCACCGCACGTTCACCGGAAAACAGCTGCGCACCCAGCACCTGCTCGTATTCCTTCAGCTGCGCAGGCGTATCCTCCAGGACCAGCTGGTCGCCAGCCCTGAGGGTGACGTCGGGTAGCGGCAGCAGCACACTCTCGCCGCGCTGGATGCGCTTGATTTTCATCTCGCTGCCGGTTTTTTCCAGCAGTTCCGCAAGGGTCCGGCCCTCGGCATAGCTCTCCCCGGGAATACTGAGCTGGGCGGAAAAGATGCGCGGCGAGGTATCCGTCAGCGCCGTCTGGCGCTCCGGCAGCAGGCGCGGCGCAACCAGCCACAGGTAAAGCACACCCACACTGCCGGCGATGATGGCGGGCAGGAAGAAATCGAACATGGCGAAGCGGCGCAGCCCGAGATCGGCCGCGACGCTGACCACCAGCAGGTTGGTGGAGGTGCCGATCGTGGTCGCCATGCCGCCGACCAGCGTGGCCAGCCCCATCGGCATCAGGATGCCGGAGGCACTGGTGCCGGCACGCAGCGAGACGCTTACGAGGATAGGCAGCAACAGCACCACGATCGGGGTATTGTTGACGAAGGCGCTCAACAGACCCGCCAGCACCAGCGTCAGCAACAGGGTCAGCTGCGGGCTGTGTGACCAGATCCGCGCCAGCAACCG
>JASFOC010000135.1:0-6542 GCA_050116715.1 Gammaproteobacteria bacterium | reverse complement strand
GACGAATCGCAGCACACGCCCTACACGCGGCAGGGCCGCAAGGTCGGGCGCAATGAACCCTGCCCGTGCGGTTCAGGCAAGAAATACAAGCAATGCCACGGCAAGCTGAGCTAAGCCTGGACACCGCATTTCGAGCAGTTTGCGCAAGCCGACCCTGCCGGTAGATTCCCGTGGCGTTGCAAAAACACGACCTGCCTCAGTTGTTGCCGGTTCCCGGGTTTCGTCTCGGCACGACATCTGCGGGCATCAAGCGCCCGGGCAGGCCGGACCTGGTGGTCATGGCGCTTGCTGAAGGTGCACGCTGTGCGGCGGTCTTCACCCGTAATGCATTTTGCGCCGCACCGGTCACGCTGGCGCGTGAAAACCTGGCGCAAGGGCAGCCGTCCTGTATCCTGATCAATACCGGCAACGCCAATGCCGGCACCGGTGAACAGGGTATCCGCGATGCCCGGATCTGCTGTGAAAGCCTCGCACAGCATGCCGGTTGCTCTCCCCGGGCTGTACTGCCATTTTCCACCGGCGTGATCGGGGAATCCCTGCCGGTGGAGAAAATCTGTGCGGCCCTGCCGGCGGCCCTGGCAAACCTTGATGAAAATGGCTGGGATGCAGCAGCCGGCGGCATCCTCACCACCGATACCGTGCCCAAGGGAACCTCAAGGCAGATCAGTATCGATGGCGAGACCATCACGATAACCGGCATAGCCAAGGGGTCCGGCATGATTCGGCCGGACATGGCAACCATGCTGGCTTTCATCGCCACTGATGCGTCGCTAGAATCAGCGGCGCTGCAGCAATGCCTGTCTGGCGCCGTTGAGCGGTCGTTCAACCGCATTACCGTGGATGGTGATACTTCGACCAACGATGCCTGCGTGCTGGCGGCAACCGCTGCCAGCCCGTTGCCCGTGCTGCAGCAGGGTAGCGCGGGCTATGATGCTTTTTGCGAGGCTGTTACCGGTGTCTGTATCGAGCTTGCCCAGGCGATTGTGCGCGACGGTGAAGGTGCGACCCGTTTTGTCACGGTTGTTGTCGAGGGCGGAGTCAATTCCGCGGAGTGCCTGCAGGTTGCCTATACGATTGCCCATTCCCCGCTGGTAAAAACAGCCCTGTTTGCCGGTGATCCCAACTGGGGACGGATCCTTGCGGCCGTGGGTCGTGCCGGGTTGCCTGATCTTGACCTCAAGGCCGTCGAGATCTATCTCGATAATGTCTGCATCGTTCGTGAAGGTGCGCGCGCAAGTGACTACACCGAGGCGGCGGGACAGCAGGTCATGGCGCGTGACGAGTTGACCATTCGGGTCAGGCTTGGTCGCGGCTCCAGCTGGGAAATGGTCTGGACCTGTGACCTTTCCTATGACTATGTCAGGATCAATGCCGAGTACCGCACCTGAGCCCCGCTGTCGCAGGCCTGGCTGGCGGCATGCCGACAAACAAAGGCTCAGTGTTACTCTGAACAGCCTCTCGCCAGACATGTTCCCCGGGTTTGTCACCACTGGGTGAGATGAAGCGTATTCATGTCGCAGCCGCAGTGGTCTGTGATGACCGCGGCAGGATCCTGATTGCGCAAAGACCGGCGCATGTGCATCAGGGCGGGTTGTGGGAATTCCCCGGGGGTAAACTGGAACAGGGGGAGTCTGCACGGCAGGCGCTGGCGCGCGAGTTGCGGGAAGAACTCGGAATCAGTGTCACAACGGCGCGTCCGCTGATACAGGTGCGGCATGATTATCCTGATAAAGCCGTGCTGCTGGATGTCTGGCGCGTCGGGGACTACAGGGGTGTCCCTGAGGGCCGCGAAGGGCAGCCGCTTGAGTGGGTTTCACCCGATGCCCTGGGGCGGTATTACTTTCCTGCCGCCAATAGACCGATCATCAAAGCCTTGCATTTGCCCGACAGGTACCTGATAACCCCTGATCCGGGACGCGATTTATCCGTTTTTCTTGCAGCACTGGAGCGATCTGTCGAGCAGGGTATTTCACTGCTGCAACTCAGGGCAAAGCAATTCGCAGAGGCGGACTACCGGCAACTGGCAGCCGCGGTGGCCGGGGTTTGCCGGTCCGCAAATGTCCGGTTGTTACTCAATTGTGCGCCACATCTTGTGCCAGAACTCGGTGCGCATGGTGTACACCTGACCGGGCGTCGGCTGCTGGAGCTGGAGCGGCGCCCCCTGGGTCCCGACTGCCTCGTTGCCGCTTCCTGCCACAACCTTGAGGAAGTGAGCCACGCAGGCAGGCTCGGCCTGGACTTCATCGTCGTCTCGCCGGTGCGCGATACGGCGAGTCACCCCGGTACCCCTGCAATCGGACTGGACGGGTTGCGGTCGATGTGTGAGGTCGCCGCCATGCCGGTGTATGCCCTCGGTGGCATGCAGCAAGCCGATATCGAGACGGTTTGGCAGTGCGGTGCTCAGGGTATAGCGGCAATTCGCGGACTCTGGAGGTAAACCAGGACGGCTCGTCGCGGCTGCTCCATTGTATCCCTGCCTGGTGTTTGGCTGGCGACGGCGGGTATCAGCGGTTCTCGATATCCTGTTCGTCCGGTAGCGAGGCAGGCACCTCCCCGGGGATTCGATTGCTTTCGTCAAACCAGCTGCCGAGGTCGACGAGTTTGCAGCGTTCACTGCAAAACGGGCGCCAGCGCTGTTCTTCGGTCCATTCAACGGGTGCCGCGCAAGTCGGACATTTAACGCATCTCGGTGCGGATTTTCCGTGTTTCATGACTACAGACCCTGGCCTGGATTTCTCAGCGGGGCAGGCATCTGTGTGAAACACACTGTTTCCCGGTTATGCGCCACTATCTCAACCTCTTCAACAGTATTTGATCTGCCAACACCGCCCGCTGGGAAATCCGGGCTAAATCACGCAGCAGGCAAGGTCAAATTCAACATCCTGGTGTGTTTGCTGCGAGCGGTCTCCCTCAATCGAGAATTGCAGGAAGCGAGCCGTGAACCGATGCCTGCCACCGCTCAATTCGGCGTAATAGGGTTGCCCTGCCGGCACTGCCACCCTGACAAGCTGAAAGGGCAGGTTCGGGTCGAGTGTGCGTTGAAATATGCCACCCTCCGCCAGGGTTGGCTTCATGGGCGTGCTGTCTCGCGTCAGGGACAGGATGAGCTGAATCGACTGGCCGATTTCGTCAAAGTTGCTAAGCCAGTGGGCGAGGTCGCGGGTGCATACACTGGCTGGCTGGTTCAGCCAGTAGTGAAATGCAGGCAGGTCGAAGTCGCAGGTGCCGCCGGGTATGGCACTGCGCTGGCGTATACTCAGGAGAAATTCACTGTTCTTCAGTTCGCCTGCAATCTGCCCGTTTATCTGGTGCATGCTGTCCATGTGCGCCATGATCTTGTCGAGCAGTTTGTGCAGTTGGGTGTGATCAATATTGGGCGTCCGCTCATGGCGTTTCAGGTTGGCTGCATGCCGTTCCAGTTCCTTGAGCACTTCCGACTTCAGGTTGGTATTGCCGAAAACCGCCAGGATGTCGAGTATGCAGGTCAGCGTTGCACGGCTGTCCCATTCGGTATCCCGTTCCAGATGATGTGCGGCCTGTTTGAACAGGTATTCGAGTCGCAGGAAGGTCCTGATGCGCTCATTCAGGGGCTGTTCATAGAGGATCTTTTTCGGCACGGGAAGTGGCGACTTGTTTGTGGATGTTGCCATGTGGTTGTCATTGTCACCCAGGTGCTGCCGGTTCGCAAATGAACTATCCGCTCCAGTTGTCATGCGAGATTTCCAGATAATAGCTGTGCAATTTCCTGACCCGGGATTCCAGTGACGCAATGTCGCTGCTGTTTTCGATGATATCATCCGCCGCAGCCAGGCGGGTTTCGCGATCTGTCTGTGAATCCATAATGACCAGGATTGCATTGTGTGACAGCCCGTCTCTGGCGGCAACCCGTGTGAGCTGTACATTTTCGGGTGTATCAACCACGAGCACCCTGTCGACCAGGTCGGTTTGTCCGGTTTCCAGCAGCAGCGGAATGACAACAAGGCAATAGGGGGATTCCAGTCCGCTTATCCATGCCACGATCCTGTTGCGTATCCTCGGGTGGAGTATGGATTCAAGCTTCTGTTTTTCATCGGGATTCGAGAACACTCTCTGGCGGATGAAGGCACGATCGAGATGCCCGTCAGCGGTGATGCAGCGTTGCCCGAAAATCTCCCTGATTTCATCCAGGGCGGCCTGTCCCGGTGCGACCAGCTGGTGAGCCAGCTGATCTGCATCAATCACCGGGACGCCCAGTGATTCAAAGACAGCAGACACGGTGGATTTCCCGCTGCCAATGCCGCCGGTCAGTCCGACTACCAGCGGACGTCTGTGGGTTCCGGTAAGTATGTGATCTGTGGCGCCGGCGTCTTCCACGAGCCGGTTACTTGAGGTACAGGGCGAGGATGTCGTTGCCCCAGAGGAGGGTGATCCAGCCCGCTGCGGCCAGGAAAGGGCCAAATGGCATGGGCTGGTTATGGTCACGCCCTTTAACAAGAATCAGCGCTATGCCGAGCACGGCGCCGACCACTGATGAAAACAGGATGACCACCGGCAGGGACTGCCATCCGACCCATGCACCAATGGCGCCGAGCAGTTTGAAGTCGCCGTATCCCATGCCTTCCTTGCCGGTGGCAAGTCTGAATACGTGGTACAGCAGCCAGAGTGACAAATAGCCTGCGGCAGCGCCGAGAATACTTGCATGGCTGTCTATGAACAGGTCATTCAGGCTGCACAGCAACCCCAGCCAGAGCAGTGGCAGCGTGATCGCATCCGGCAGTATCTGTGTTTCAAGATCAATGAGAAACAGGGGGATCATCGCCCAGGTAAACACCAGCGCCGCCAGCAACTGTGTGCTGTATCCAAAATACAGTGCAGTGGCAATGGAAAGTACTGCAGTGGCAGATTCCACCGCGGGATATCGCCAGGATATGGCGGCGCCACAGGCAGAGCACTTGCCGCGAAGCAACAGGAAACTGACTACCGGGATGTTTTCCCAGCAGCGGATGCGATGCCCGCATGAAGGGCAGCAGGAGGCGGGAGACAGCAGGTTGAAGTGCCCGGAATTGCCTGTGTCTGCCAGCGGTGTTCCAAGGTACTCATGACATTCCAGGGACAGCGCATGCTCCATCATCAATGGCAGCCGGTGAATGACAACGTTCAGAAAACTCCCGACTACCAGTCCCAGCAGTCCTGTGGCAAGCAGCAGGAATGCTGTAGAGCCTTCAAGCAGTTGCAATACTTCCATGCGTCAGGGACGGCACCGGGACGGCTGCGGGGACAGGGGGCAAGCTCGCAATTCTGGCTGGATCATTGGTCGCATCCTTGATGTCGCTGCAGCGTGCTCTGCAATCATGGGGTATTCTGCAGCCGGTCGGGTGCGCGCCCTGTCATGTTCACAGCGGTTCCCGTATCTGGTCGCGCGCTGCCGGTCTTCGGGACGCGGATGCAAGCCCAGGGTACCGGCTAGATCGCTGCACCCATCTTGAAGATCGGGAGATACATCGCGACAACAAGGCCGCCAATCAGGATGCCAAGTATCGACATGATAAAGGGTTCAAGCAGGCTGCTGAGTGCGTCCACCGCATCATCGACTTCCTGCTCGTAAAAGTCCGCGACCTTGCTCAGCATCGAGTCGAGCGAGCCGGATTCCTCGCCGATTGCCACCATCTGTTCCACCATGTTGGGGAACAGTCCTGTCTGGTTCATGGCAAAGGTCAGTTGCTGA
Source organism: Gammaproteobacteria bacterium (assembly GCA_050116715.1). Taxonomy (GTDB): domain Bacteria; phylum Pseudomonadota; class Gammaproteobacteria; order UBA9214; family UBA9214; genus UBA9214. The sequence continues at coordinate 838 of JASFOC010000135.1, read as the reverse complement.
CCGGTGGCAACGCTGTCACGGATCATGAGGACAGCATCAGAGTAGACAACGTTGCCCGTTGCACCGGATACAGACTCGAGGGCCTCCACCAGGGGAACACCTGCCGCGAACATGGTTGACAGGGTGCGTGCATAGCGGGCAATTGCGGCCTTGTGCATGATAATGCCGATGATCGGCATTTTAAGTATCAGGCGGTCGAGGGCGCGCCCAAAACTGCGTGAACGTTTCTTCGCCTGCAAAAAACCTACAGCCGTCGCAGCGATAATGCCGAAAATCAGCCACCAGTATGCCTGCATGAACTCCGACAGGTTGACGACGACCCGGGTGAAGGCGGGCAGGTCAGCGCCGAAATTGCTGAACAGTTCCTCGAACTGGGGCACCACGAAAATGAGCAGGATCGCGGTTACGATGACGGCAACGATGATGACCGCAGTCGGGTAGAACATGGCCTTCTTGATCTTGGCCTTCAGATATTCGGTTTTTTCCTTGTAGGTGGCGATCTTGTCAAGAAGCACTTCAAGGACGCCGGCATGTTCACCTGCACCCACCAGGCTGATGACGAGGTTGTCGAAATGCAGCGGATGCTTGGCCAGGGATTCCGACAGGCTGGTGCCTGACTCGACTTCGGCCTTGATCTTGAGGATCAGGTCGCGCATGCCCTCGTTCTCGTGACCGCGGCCGATAATCTCGAATGCCTGCACCAGCGGTACGCCCGCTGACATCATGGTGGCCAGCTGACGGAAGAATACGGCGATATCTTTCGGTATGATCTTTTTCTTGGCAGTCTTCTTGAACAGGACGCTTTGCTTTTTGACCTTCAGGGGCTTGATACCCTGCT
>JASFOC010000134.1:0-6568 GCA_050116715.1 Gammaproteobacteria bacterium | reverse complement strand
GACATGCTGCGTCTGTTACGGTTACCTTGTTCACAACAGGATACCTGCGCGGATGTACGATGCGGCTTGAATGCCTGTTCCTGCCAACCGCAGCGGCAGGCGCACTGCTGACGCTAGTGCTGTGGGCCTGCATACCGCTTCCTGTAGCAGCAGAGGTATACCAGGACAGGCTGATCGACCCGGATACTGCCGGCGAGTTCGCCGCGGATGCGTGGGAGCTCGAGGATACCGAGCCGGAAGGCAGACGCTTCTACAGTATCGAGTACCAGCATTACCGGCAGGATCATTACGACGATTCAAATGAAAACGGTGTGTTATTACAGTGGCGCCGTGAAACCCTGGATTTTGGTGACCTCAGCCTTGATGCGACTGTGCGCAACGGCGCTGAGGACAACCTTGCCAATCATTCAACGGGTGGCCAGTTTACCTTTCGTCAGCGTGGTTTTGCGCTGAATGAATCCCGCAGTATGGACAATACGGCAGGCGTCCTGCGCAGTGCCACGGATTCAATGATCAGCAGCAGCTTTCGTCTGAACCTGCCGTCGTCGCTGCTGGGCGGTGTGTACAGTCACATCAGCGGTTTGCGTGATGATATCTATTTCGGTGCCGGGCGCCTCGGCCGACTCGATCCGACACAGATCCAGGGATTCGAGGATACGCAAGGCGACCTGTTTTCCGTGGGATACAGCCGTTCACTGACACAGCGCTGGCGGGCAGGTACGCACCTGGTGCACGTGACCGGCGCCGGTGAAGTCATTGACCATCAAAGCCTGGCGAGTGCATTGCAGTACCAGACGCCCGACCAGCGCCAGCGCTACGTGGGCCATGTGCTGCTGGACAGCGAGGGCAATAACGGCATGTGGCTGGACGGAGATTCGCGTGCCGGCAACTGGCGGCATCGCTACGGCCTGTTCCGGATGGAACCTGATCTGCTGTGGACGGATACCTCGCCAAGTGATGACCAGCAGGGTGGCTATGTGCGCTCCGAGATGGCAAGGCTGCGGTTCAACCTGTCGGCCGGGATGGACCTGACGCAGACGAATATCGACGACCGCGCCGATCGTGCCGGCATCGATCTCTACAACGCCTTCGTAAACGGCAACTGGCGCCAGACATCGAGGACCAGTCTGGGCAGCTCGCTGTCGGCGCGCGCCAGTGAACCGCGCAACGGTATCCGTGTCGAGAAATCGCGTGATTACCTGCTGTCCGGCTATGTCTCGCATGGCTTTTCCGTGGGCACCTCACGCCTGCAGCTGACGGCATCCCGGCTGGAGCGCGACGGCGAGGACGGGCATGGCATTGGCATCATCTGGGACCAGGAGTGGAATATCGCACGCAACCTGAGCCTGGCCAGTACCCTGTCTCACGAGCGGGAAAGCGGTCTGGCGGATACGGAGGAGATCAGTACGGCCGCACTCCTGGTGCGCCACGAAGCGGGTTCCGGGTTTTCCTGGAATGGCGATGTTTCCTATTCGGTTATCGATACGGATAACCTCGGCACCCATAACAACATGTTCGCCTCGCTGGCGCTCTACTGGCGCTTCCTGCCAGGCTGGGATGCCAGCCTCAGGGCAACCCACAACCGGGTGGATGCGGCGCCGGTCAGTGTTACGGAGCTGGATGAAGATGAAACGACACTGCTGCTGACGTTGCGTTACAGCCGCAGCAGTGGTCGCCCCTTTGCTGTCATGGGGCAGCAGGCCGATACAAAGGGTTATGGCGAGATCAGCGGCGTTGTGTTTTACGATGCCAATGCGGACGGCGTCAGGCAGGCCGGTGAAGCCGTCGCAAGCGGCATCTATGTTTACCTGGACAGGCGCTATGAGACGGTTACCGACAACCAGGGACGCTACACCTTCGATCCGGTCACCAGCGGCTCGCATGCGGTAAATCTGGCGCTGGAAGACCTGCCACTTCCCTGGGGGCTGCTGGATGAAACACCGCAGCCGGTCAACGTCGGTGTCAGGCAACGCAGCGAAGTGGATTTCGCCTTGCAGCAGATCAACCAGTAGGGGGTTACTCGATGCGCATCTCGACCGGTATCTTGCCAGTCTGCCATTCGATCGCACCCTTTGCCTCCAGCGGCGCGGCAATCACGTCCCGTGCGTCTTCGTCTTCCAGCGTCTGATACAGGGGGATCCGGCGCGTCTGGCCCGGCAGGATAGGCAGTGCCGCGATGGCAAATTCAAGACGCTTGCCGGCAGCATCTGTGGCATCGACAAAGCCGGCGGTACGGGCGTGCGCATTACCCTGGTTGTGAAGATAGGCAACCGGTTGCAGTTGACCATTGACCTCTTCCAGACGCAGTACCTTCAGCAACAGGTCCGCCCGTGCATCCCCGACAGTCACATAGATCACGACCGCAATTCTGCCCTGTACCGGAATGCTGAGCGTGTCTGCCCTGGCCATGACAGCTTCATCTTCCGGCGCCTGCAACAGGAGCGCCAGCCGGCATTCTCCTGCGGGGGCGTCTGCAGGGATATCGATCTGAAAGCGGTAGCGCTTGCTGGCCTGCGCAGGCAGGCGCAGCTGGTGGCGCTCGATGCGTGTCCATGGCCGGCAACTGCCCGGCTGCAGTTCCGGGGGGTAGAAAGTCGTGGCGCCCGTCTCGCTCATGTCCCAGTCGGCGGTCCGCAGCTCCAGTGAAATCGGTCGATTTTCCGGGTTGCTGATTTCAATGTGATCGCGAATGACCTCGCCTGGCTTGCCGGCCAGCTCCAGACGTGGCGGCGACACCAGCACGGAGAATCCCTCCGCTGCTACCTGTGTAGCGGCAAGCAGCAGCAGGCATAGCGTGATGCTCAGGGTTTCAGGGAGAAATGATCTCGATTTCATAAACGGGTTCCACTCGCAGTGTCTGGTGTAAGTCGCGTGCATCCACTTCAAAGGTGAAGGTGATCGTGTCACGCATGACTTGTTGCGTGATGCTGCCTTCGTATATCAGTTGCCGGTTGCCGGGCGTCACCCGGCCAGGATTGAACAGACCACCTGTCGTCCAGGACAACACCAGGCTGGACGGATTCCCGAGGCCGCGCACCAGGATCGGCAATTCCAGAAAGATGCGTGCCTCACTGCCGACATAGGCCGACGTGTCCAGGCGGGTATCGAGATTCCTCGCCTGGGCCGAGACCGCATTGAATTCAGCATCTCCCAGCTTTTCCGTGTTTCCCCTGTACTTCCACTGCAGGTCCAGATCGACCTGTCGTCGCGGTGAAAGGGCATCGTCCAGGCGTGCTGCCAGAACCATAGATTGCAGTCCAGTCAGGCAGAACACCAGCAGCAGGGCGCGCTTCAGGGGGCTGACCATGTGTAGGTGATCTGCCCGTTGTAGGTGCCGGGCTCGTAGAGGGTATCGTTGGCAAAGGTAAAGCTGTGCCAGTCCATTACCCTGACGGACCCGGGAAAGGTGGCAAGCAGCTGATTGCCGGTGCCCGAGAATGTGCCTGTCGGAATATCACCGCTACGCGATACCCAGCTGATACTGGTCAGTGGAATAGTTTCTCCTGTGCCGTTGCTCAGGGGTATGGACGAGTCCACAGTAAGATACCCGACCAGGGGATTGGCAGCCGTGGCGCGGATTTCCAGCTGAATCTTGATATTTCGCGAACCGCTGACGGGTGTGCCGTCACCGATGCTGGATACCGGTACGTCGAAATCGACACTGGCTATATTCGGTCCGCCGGTGCCGAGGTGGATACTCAGGCTGGATTCGGCACGGTCATTCAGAATGAATACCGCCGCCTCAACCTGGCAGGTGGTCAACCCGGCCAGCAGTAATGCCTTGTGGAAGTGAATGTTCAAGCAACGGGTCCGGTACAATGGTCAGGTTACGGGGCTTCAATGCTAACGTCTTCGTCGTCCGGGTCAAGCAGACTGTTCCGCACGAAAAAATCCCCGCGCCAGGCGGGGATTCATGACAACTGATCAGGAGAACCGTTATGGCATGCTGGCCGTGTAGGTGATCTGCACGTCATAGGTGCCGGCTTCGGGCGTCGTGGTGTTGTCGTAGGAATAGACCCAGGTACTTGTCTGGTTGGTGACCTGGCTGGCGCCACCGTTCAGTGCAGGTTGTGAAGTATTGCCACCGGTGTCGCTCAGCTCGGGTGTTGGCAGGGACGCGTTGGCAGTGTCATCGACACTGATCTCGGCAAGTGAAATGTTGTTTCCGTCGCCATCACTGAAGCCGGAGCCGCCACCGTTGTTGGTCTCGGTGATGGTGATCTGGCCGCCGTTGCCGCGTACCAGTACGGATGCACCGCTGCCGCTGGCGGCATCGCCGCCGGTACCGCTGACCGTTGAACTGTCGCCGACGTTGCCCGCTGCCGGTGTAAAGCTAATGGTATCAATGGTACCGGTGCCGGCTGAACCGACCTGGAATTGCAGGAACTGCGGTATGACAACGCGCAGATTCAATCGTGCAGCTGCGGAGTAGGGTGCCGTATTGTCGCTGCTGGATTCCGCCTGCGCACCGGAAGGGAGGCAGCACATGCCGGCGAGTATTGGTGTAACTAACTTTTTCATTAGGTAATCCATGGCTAACCTCGTTTTGCGGTAAGCTCGCCACTGCATGTGTGGAGCCTGCAAATTCTAGTGTGTATGTATATCCCTATACGTATATCTACGTAATCTTTTCTCGGGAGGAATTATCGTTTGGCAGTGGCGGATCTTTAGAAATATTTAAGTAAACTCTGAACGAGTCCTTTGCCATCACGACGGAGAAGCCCGGCTAGCGCTTGTTCAGCGTTGCCGTGCCTTTGTGTGCAGGCATGCGAACCGGCAGTTGCTGGTCACTGCCTGTTTGGCATGCCGGCGGTATAGCGTCGATTTATTCCCCGCTGCAGCAGGGGGCGGGCATGGCCTGGTTGAGCACAAGGCTGCCGCTGAGTTGCCGGGTGGACGGCAGGTTGTGGTACTGCAGGTAGTCGAGTATGCCGCGGTTGATCTTGCGGCAGACCAGCGGGTCATAGAACAGGGCGGTGCCGATGCCGACCGCTGTGGCACCGGCGACCAGGAATTCGATGGCGTCGCTGGCTGTGGTGATACCGCCCTGACCGATGATAGGGATCCCGTGTGCTTTGCACACCTGGTGAACCTGGTGCACCTTCAGCAGGGCGACGGGCTTGATGGCGGGCCCGGACAGACCGCCCTGGTTGTTACCGATCACCGGGGTCCGGGTCTCGATGTCGATGGCCATACCCATCAGGGTATTGATCACGGCAAAGGCATCGCTGCCTGCGTCGATGCAGCGACGTGCATTGTCCGCGATATCGGTCTGGTTCGGCGACAGCTTGGTGATCAATGGCTTGCGAGTAGCTGCCCGGCAGGCGGCGACCACGCGTGCCGACATGTCAGGGTCGTTGCCAAATGCCACGCCGCCTTCCTTGACGTTCGGGCAGGAGATGTTGATCTCGATGGCATCAATGGGCGATTCATCGAAGCGCCGGGTTACCTCGGCATACTCTTCCACGGTGGAGCCGGAAACATTCGCAATGAAGCGGGTTTCGGAAAAATCCAGCCCAGGCAGGGTCTTTTCGACAACGTGCGCAACGCCCGGGTTTTGCAGGCCAATGGCGTTGAGCATGCCGGCGGGTGTTTCAGCAACCCGGTGCGGCGGATTTCCCAGCCGGGGTTCGAGCGTCGTGCCTTTCAGGCAAACGGCGCCGACATCGTGATTGGAAAAGCCGGCGACCCGTGTATATTCCTCGCCAAAGCCGACACAGCCCGATAGCAGCACAAGGGGGGTGGCCAGTGACAGGCCGCAAAATTCCACGGCCAGTTGCTGCCGCTCAGTCTCGGAGAGTGCATTCACAGCGTTGTCGTCCAAAGGTTAACCAATGTTTCATGTCGTCCTGTATCAGCCGGAGATACCGCCCAACACGGGCAATATCATACGCCTTTGCGCCAACACCGGCAGCGCACTGCACCTGATCCAGCCGCTGGGCTTCGAGCTGGACGACCGCCGGCTGCGTCGTGCCGGGCTCGACTACCGCGAGTTTGCGGCCGTACGCGAGCATGAGACACTGGCGGCGTTTATGCAGGCACTGCAACCGTCCCGTACCTGGGCGTTCTCCACGCGCGGGGTCCATGACTACACAACAGTAAGTTACCAGCCAGGTGACGCCCTGCTGTTCGGTCCGGAAACCCGCGGCCTGCCTGCGGAGACGCTGCGGGTAGTTGGGGAGCAGGCGGTGCTGCGCTTGCCCATGGTTGCTGACAGCCGCAGTCTCAATCTCTCGAATACCGTGGCAGTGGTGGTTTACGAAGCCTGGCGCCAGCAGGGTTTCAACATTCGGACTTGAGGTCTCTCGCCAGCAGGTTGTGAACGGCTTCCTGTGGCGACATGCCTGCATGCAGGACCTGGTAGACCTGCTCGGAGATGGGCATCTCGACCTGGAAGTCACGCGCCAGCTGCATGACTTCGCGGGCGGTATTGAAGCCTTCAACGACCTGGCCGATTTCCGCGACTGCGGCTTCCAGGTCGGTCCCGCGGCCCAGTGCCAGCCCGAGGCGGCGGTTGCGGGACTGGTCATCGGTACAGGTAAGAATGAGATCGCCGACGCCGGACAGG
>JASFOC010000133.1:0-6589 GCA_050116715.1 Gammaproteobacteria bacterium | reverse complement strand
ATATTGTGCCATTCGCGCAACTCTTTAAAAGGACGAAACCACCGCTAATCGGCCTGGATATCAGTTCCACTGCGGTGAAGTTGCTTGAACTAAGTCGTAGCGGCACCCGCTATCGCGTGGAAAGCTACGCTGTCGAGCCCCTGCCACCCAACTCCGTCGTAGAGAAGAATATTACCGATGTTGACGCTGTGGGAGAAGCAGTCCGTCGCGCCGTAAAGCGATCCGGAACGCGAACCCGCCATGCAGCCGTTGCAATCGCCGGTTCTTCTACGATCACCAAAATCATAGCAATGCCTGCGGGACTCGGTGACGATGATCTGGAAAGCCAGATCGAACTGGAAGCTGACCAGTATGTTCCCTACCCCCTGGAAGAAGTCAATCTTGACTTTGAAGTCATAGGACCTTCCGAGAAAAACCCCGACACCGTTGATGTACTGCTCGCTGCCTGCCGCAGCGAAAACGTCGAGTTACGCAGCGCCGCAGTCGAAACCGGCGGACTCAGCACCCAGATCATGGATGTTGAATCTTTCGCCAGTGAAAACGCATTTGCTCTGCTCACCGAGCAGTTGCCTGACCAGGGTGTTGAAAAAACCATCGCCCTTATCGACGTCGGCGCAACAATGACCACGCTCAACGTCATGCATGACCTGAAAAGCATCTACACGCGTGACACAGTTTTTGGCGGCAAACAGCTCACTGAAGAAATCATGCGCCGTTACGGCCTCTCATACGAAGAGGCTGGCATGGCAAAACGCCAGGGTGGCCTGCCAGAAAGCTATCTGACTGATGTACTTGAGCCTTTCAAGGAAGCAATGACCCAGCAGGCCAGCCGCTCATTGCAGTTCTTCTATTCTTCCAGCCCGCACAGCAAGGTGGACCATATCGTGCTCGCTGGCGGCAGCGCTTCTATTCCCGGCATGGATGAAATGATCCAGGAAAAGCTGGGCGTTGAGACGACCATTGCCAACCCGTTTGCATCCATGTCGCTTTCTGCACGGGTGAAACCCCAGACGCTCAGCAATGACGCTCCGGCCCTGCTGATTGCGTGCGGCCTGGCCATGAGGAGCTTCGACTGACATGGCACATATCAATCTGCTTCCCTGGCGCGAGGAACTTCGCAAACAGAAACAGCGTGAGTTCGGACTCATGGCTGTTGGTGGCGTTGTCATTGCCGGCCTTGTCGTGTTGTTATCACACCTGCATGTCGACGGAATGATAAACGACCAGAACCAGCGCAATGCCTTCCTGCAAAATGAAATCACCATACTCAATCAACGCATCGGACGGATCCAGGAGCTCGAGGCGATGAAGCAGGACCTGCTGGCCCGCATGAACGTGATTCAGGAACTGCAGAGCAGCCGCCCGGAAAGCGTGCATCTCCTTGACGAGTTGGTAAGGACACTGCCCGAAGGCGTCTACCTTAACAAGTTCGTGCAACGAGAAAGGGGCCTGACAATGAACGGCATTGCCCAGTCAAATGCCAGGGTCTCTGACTACATGCGCAATATCGACAGTTCCGAATGGTTTACGGGACCGCGCCTGGATCTCATCAGAACGACCGAGGTCAATCGACGCAGAATTGCCGACTTCACCCTGCGTGGCAGCCAGAAAGTACCCAAGCCAATTGATGCCGAAGAAGAACCCAGCGAGGTGTCGCCATGAACCTGGAACTTGACCAGCTCGACCTGGCAGACGTAGCACGCTGGCCTGCTGCTGCCCGCGCCGTTGTCATCCTGTTTCTGATGGGCGGCGTGATCTTCCTCGGTTACTGGTTTCATACCAAGGACCAGCTTCTCGAGCTTGAAAAAGTCGAGCAACAGGAAACAGATCTGCGGGTTATATTTGAGAAAAAGGCCCAACAGGCAGCCAATCTTGAAGCCTACGAAAAGCAGCTGGAGGAAATGCGCGAATCGTTTGGCGCCATGCTGCGGCAGCTACCCAACAAGACGGAGGTTGCGGATTTACTGGTAGACGTATCCCAAACGGGACTGGCCAGCGGCCTGGAATTCGAACTCTTCAAGCCGTTGCAGGAGAACCCCCGGGAATTCTATGCCGAGTTACCGATCAGCATCCGTGTTATCGGCGAATACCATGAATTCGGCGATTTTGTCAGCGGTGTCGCAGCGTTACCCAGAATCGTGACACTGCATAATGTCAATATCAGTCGCGCCGGCAACATGCTTGCAATGGACCTGACGGCCAAGACCTACCGCTACCTCGAAAGTGAAGAAAGGACCGAGGAGGCAGCTCAGTAATGGACGCAATCAACAAAAACTTTCTGCGCTGGTGCTGCATTGCCACCCTGACAGGAAGCCTGGTGGCCTGTTCATCCGACCCTACCGCAGACCTGGAAGAGTATGTTGAACAGGTCAAGAGCAAGCAAACCGCAAGAATCGAGCCCTTGCCTGAATTCAAACCGTATGAGTCTTTTGCATACCAGGCGAACGACCTGAGGGACCCGTTCACGGAGCCGACTTTTTCACACCCCCAGGCCGCGACCACCCAGGTCACAAACAACGGCATCAAACCTGATTTTGACCGCCCCACAGAGCCGCTTGAGGAATTTCCTCTCGACAGCCTGCGGATGGTTGGAACCCTGGAGCAGAATGACGAAAACTGGGCGCTTATTAACGACACCGACGGGACAATACACCGCGTTCAGCCTGGCAACTATGCAGGACAGAATCACGGGAAAATCACGCGCGTGACAGAATTTGAAGTTGAACTTACGGAAATCGTTCCCGATGGAATCGGGGGCTGGGTCGAACGCCAGGCCTCCATTGCCATAAGCGAATAATCCCACAGGGTGATAGCAATGACCGGAAATTTTACTAGCCACTTGCAGTCCAGCAAACAGCGACTGAGCACACGTATCATTCAAGGGAGCCGCGCCATGATGCGATATCTGTTGATCTGCAGCACATTGGTCATCGGAGGGCTTTCGCCTGCCATGGCGGCAACCACAGGCAACACGCTCAAGGCTGTCGACTTCGCGGCACTACCGGGAAACAAGGCACAGATTACCCTCACCCTGAGCAATCCCGCACCTGCACCGCTCAGCTTCACGATAGACAACCCCGCGCGGATTGCGCTTGATTTCCCGGATACAGGCAACGGCCTGACCGAACGTTCCCAGCCAATCGGCATAGGAATGGCGGAAAGTATGACTGTTGTGGAGGCTCAGGGCCGCACACGGGTTGTTGTCAACCTGATTGACATGGTTCCCTATGAAGCGCACGCGGAAGGTAACAAAATCATCCTTACCCTGCAGAGTGCAGGCAGTGAGCAGTCAGCAGCTCAGGCAGCCGTTTCCAGTGCTGCCGGCGGCCCTGCCGACAGACTGGAAAATATCGACTTTCGCCGTGGCGAAGACGGCCAGGGACGCGTAATTGTCAGCCTTTCCAACCCATCCATTCCCGTTGACATGCAGCAGGAAGGCGACAAGATTGTTCTTGATTTCTACCGTACGGATCTGCCCCAGGAACTCGAACGCCGTCTGGACGTACTGGATTTCGCAACACCGGTAAAGACGATCGACACCTATACCAAAGGCAGCAATGTACACATGGTCATCACACCCATGGGTGAATATGACTACATCGCCTACCAGTCTGACAATCAGTTCACGATTGAAGTGAAGGCATTGACACGGGAAGAAGTTGAAGAAAGGAAAAAGGATGAATTCGGTTATTCCGGCGAGCGCCTGTCTCTCAACTTCCAGGATATCGAGGTCAGGTCGGTACTGCAGCTGATTGCGGACTTTACCGGCATCAATGTCGTGGTCAGTGATACCGTCGGTGGCAGTCTCACCCTGCGACTGAAGAATGTACCCTGGGACCAGGCGCTGGATATCATCCTCAAGACCAAAGGCCTGGCCATGCGCCAGACCGGCAATGTCATGCTGATTGCACCCAGCGAGGAAATTGCAGCGCGCGAGAAGCTGGAGCTTGAGTCACAGAAGCAGATCGAGGAGCTGGAACCACTTTATTCCGAGTTCATGCAGATCAACTATGCCAAGGCAGATGTCATTGCCACCCTGCTGAAGAGCCCTGAAACCAGCCTGTTGTCAGAGCGCGGCATGGTTACCACAGACGAGAGAACCAACACCTTGCTGGTGCAGGATACCGCAGCCAAGCTGGTCGAAATTCGCAAGCTGGTTGCACGCCTGGACATACCGGTAAGACAGGTACTGATCGAGTCGCGCATTGTCGTCGCAAATGATGACTTCTCCCGCGACCTGGGTATCCAGTTCGGTATGACCCGGACTGGCGACACCAATGGCTATGATTATGTAGTCGGTGGTAACCAGGGCGGCGGGCTGCTGGTAGATCTCCCCGTGCCCTCATCAAGTGGCATTGCCCTCTCGGTGATCGGTGACAATTTCCTGCTGGATCTGGAGCTGTCAGCCATGGAGGCGGAAGGCAAGGGGGAAGTGATATCCAACCCGCGGGTGCTGACATCCAACCAGAAGGCGGCCTACATCGAGACCGGTACCGAAATCCCGTACCAGGAAAGCACTTCCAGCGGTGCGACCTCAACATCGTTCAAAAAGGCGGTGCTGAGCCTGCAGGTAACGCCGCAGATCACGCCTGATGACAGGATCTTCCTTGACCTGGTCGTGAACAAGGACAGCGTGGGCGAGGAAACTTCCGATGGTATACCGACCATTGACACCAACGAGATCGGCACCCAGGTGCTTGTAGACAATGGTGAAACCCTGGTGCTCGGCGGCGTCTACGAACAGGAAAACCGCAAGACAGTAAACCGGGTACCCTTCTTCGGCGAATTACCACTGGTTGACTGGATGTTCAAGAACACGCTCGACACCCACAAAAAGGCCGAACTGCTGATCTTCGTTACGCCGAAGATCGTCAAGGAAGACCTGCGCATCTAGGTAGGTCGCTACTGGCCGCACTTGCCAGTAGCCGCTCATTCTGGCATACCTGCCCGGTATGAATATACCGGGCAGTTTGTTTCTAACCGGTCCCATGGGGGCCGGAAAATCCACCATCGGAAAGCAGCTGTCAAAACGGCTCAACATGGCCTTTCATGACAGCGACCACGAAATCGAGTCCCGTACCGGCGTGGATATCCCGCTGATCTTTGAACTCGAAGGCGAGGCCGGCTTTCGCAAGCGCGAGCAGGCAGTTATCGAGGAGCTGACCCGGATCCCGGGCATCGTGCTTGCTACCGGTGGCGGCGCCATACTGGACCCTGAAAACCGGCGCCATCTGAGTGCCCGTGGACGGGTGATTTATCTGCACGCATCGGTTAACCAGCAACTCAAGCGTACCCGGCGAGACCGTAACCGGCCCCTGCTGCAAACCGCGAATCCGCGTGCAAGGCTGGAGGAATTAATGTCCATACGCGACCCGCTGTACCGGGAAATCGCCGACATAATCATCGAGACAGACGGCAAACGCGTACGTGACGTCGTCAAGCAGATCATTCAGCGACTACAGTAATCCGGTCGAAGTTTTGCCCTGTCGCAGGTTTTTTCGCTATGCTCGAACCAATTATTTCCGCTATTGCCTGATATGAATACACTTGTCGTTGATCTCGGTGACCGCAGCTATCCGATTAAAATCGGGCGCCAGCTGTTTACCAACCCGGCACTGCTGACAGAACATATTCATGGCCGCCAGGTCATGCTTGTGAGCAATACGACGGTCGCCCCGCTGTACCTGGATGCCGTGGCCGGCATGCTTGCGGGTTACAGCCTCCAGAGCGTTATCCTGCCTGATGGCGAGGAATACAAGACCCTGGATACCCTGAACACCATCTTTACCGCACTCCTGGAGAACAGGTTCAACCGGGGCTGCACGCTGATCGCGCTCGGCGGCGGGGTCGTCGGTGACATTACCGGCTTCGCAGCAGCCTGTTACCAGCGCGGTGTTGCATTTGTGCAGATTCCGACCACCCTGCTGGCGCAGGTAGATTCATCGGTCGGTGGCAAAACCGGCGTCAATCACCCGCTGGGCAAAAACATGATCGGTGCATTCCACCAGCCGAATTGCGTCCTGATCGACACCAACACCCTGGACACCCTGGACGACCGGCAGCTTGCCGCCGGACTGGCAGAAGTCATCAAGTACGGACTGATAAAGGACAGTGGTTTTTTTACCTGGCTGGAACAAAACATGACCGCACTCAGAACACGCGACAAGCAGGCGCTTGCCTATGCCATTGAACGCTCCTGTGCGCTCAAGGCCGCGATCGTTGCTGCTGATGAGCGGGAAAGCGGCCAGCGCGCCCTGCTCAACCTGGGACATACCTTCGGACATGCAATCGAGACGGGTACCGGTTATGGAAACTGGTTGCATGGAGAAGCGGTAGCTGCAGGTATGCTGATGGCTGCAGAGCTGTCGGCGCGCCACGGCTGGCTGTCTACCGATGCCGTACGGCGTACCGAGAAACTATTGCGGCAAGCCGGGCTGCCTACCAGCCCTCCGGCTGAGATGACTGCCGACAGATTCATGGACCTGATGGCAGTAGACAAGAAAGTTGTGGACGGAGGCCTGCGACTGGTACTGCTCAAGGACATCGGACATGCACTGGTCACCAGTGATTTCAGACAGGACCTGCTCGC
>JASFOC010000132.1:0-6617 GCA_050116715.1 Gammaproteobacteria bacterium | reverse complement strand
ACCCTGAAGAATCGTCCGGAGGGATCGCCCGTGCTGTCTCACTTCCTGACGCCGTTGCTGAAGGGCAAATCCGTCAACACGAGCGCGTTCATCCTGGCGGCACTGTCTCATCTTAGACTGATCCGGCCGCTGCCCAAAAAGAAGCGCCAGCACGAGCTGCTGGACCCGATGCCCTTCCTCGATCGGGTCACTCAGTTGATGGACGGTGAGAAGCTACCAAGAAAGACCGGAGGGAGTGCCGCCACGAGGAAGACCGGAGGAAGCGCCACAGTCAGAAAGGCGGCGACGAAGAAGACCGCAACGAGGAAGGCAGTGATCAAGAAAAAGGCTATGTCCAAGCGCAAGTCAGCGTGAAGTGTTAGAGGGAGTTCCTTTCCCTCGGTGTCGCGCGGAGGACATCCCATAGTTCAAGAATCCTGAGGCTTTCCCCGAGCCTTCCTTGAGCACCTTCTCGATGCCGACCGTATACCGATCTCGGCGTCCACCTTCCCTTTCAACGTCTTACTCAATTTGGAGAAAACATGGCCTTCATCACCCTCGCGGTCATGACCGCGTTGTGTCTCCTGCTGCCCGTCACCCGGATCTACGGGGTGATCGGCGTGGGAATACTGCTCTACTTCCGACCTTTGCTGAGCCTCGTCGTCCTGGCCACCGCCGGGATCGCATATTACCTCTACAGGAGAACCATCGCATGACCCATGAAAACCACATACTCGACGCACTTCTCGTCATCTTGGCAACCGAAACTCCCGAAGAAGAACTGGCCGATGCGATCACGGACCAGGCCAGACTGAGGGCCGGCATGAATTCGGATGAGCTTTGGGAGGATCATCCGAACACTTTCTAGCCGACACACCGCAACACCCTTCCAACAACACTCCCCCACTCTCTCGAATCTTCCACCGATCTGTACGCATCCGATCCACATCGGAGGCTTTCGTTCGCGCGGGATTTTCGAGGGAGTCGGGGGCTTTATCCAGGAGACAAGATATGAACACACAATCGACACAAATCGTCGTGACACGGGAGCTCGTTCCGGAGGACCGTCGCCTCGCCGTCGCGGAAAGACTCTTCGGGGTTCACTTCCCGCTTAGACTGGAGCCGGTCATCTACGGCATCACCGAGCGGATGGCCGAGGACTACTCAGGTGGGTATTGGGATTTCTATCAGCTGAGTAATGGTGGGTTTTACATGGCGCCATCCTCCGACCGGCGTTTCAGCGTGTCCTGCGACAACATGTACCAAGGCGACCTCTCGGGAGACGCACTGGGGATCACCGCGTGTCTCTATGCGTACAGCCATCTGAGCTTCCAGGACGGGAGATTCGGGCGAGTGTGCGCGTGTCATTACCACAGGCTGCGGGAGTACATGTTCGAGCACCCGGAGGTGAGGGAGATCCTGGGGGCCACGGACTGAGGAATTTCCGGGTGACTGCCGCCCCCCACCCTCCCCGGGTCCAAGCCGATGATTTCCATGGGAGTCCCGGCAGGGGGTGGGGGTGGTGGCAATTCTGGAAAACTTCCGGGAAAAATCCGCAACCGTGATCCCAGGATCGGGATGTCCTGATGCATTTTTCAAATTTTATTTTTTCATTTTTCCTGCCCCCTCCACCCCCCTGGGGCCAACCTGAAGAAACCGTTGAGATTTTCAGGTGGCAGCATGGGGCTGCAAGTGGGGGCAAGGATGCCCCTGAAAGATATTATTAAAAATAATATATTTTAAATTAATTTAAAAAATATATTTAAAGCATCGTTTTCGACTGTATTCCATCTCGAAGAAACTGATGGAATTTCCTGGAGTGGCGACTCCTGGGAAAGTCCGGTTACGGGAAAACTTGCCGTTCAACGGCAACTTTCTGTGGGTCTGCTTTGCCGCAAAAGCGGTCATTTACCGTTGAGCAAAAACGGCGACACGAAAGCCGCCGGTGCTTTGAGCTTGAGCAGTGTAAGGCTACAGGTATACTGGGGCTGAAGTATGCTCACAATCAGGTTCATCAACTGTTCCTTGAGTTTCATCTTTGTCTTTATGTTCATCAACGTATTGATTTGCAAAAACCGTGTTTGATTGCGTGGCAATGAGAAATGTAACTACTGAAATCCGCAAAATATTCATACTTTCTTATTTCCCTCATATCAGAAAATTAATGCATTTATTTTGAAACTTTGTCGTTCATCTGTGTCATTAGACTCGCCAGCTTGGGATTGTCTGAAATGATGAAGGCAAAGTTATCCCACTGCTCATCGGTAAAGGTTGTCATGATTAGTTCCCTGCAGGAGAGTTTTATCTTCAAAAGCTGGACCTGCAATTCCTGGATATCTGACTGGAAAGCAAGCAGTTGATCGCCCGTTATGCTTGGCGATAATGATTGAACACGAAATTCAACCATCTTCTCAATGATCTCATTCATGAGATTAACCATATTTGTATAGTTCTTCTTTCTCCATGCGCGAAAGGCACTGACCTGATTATCAGTTAGTTGCAGCGCATCCCGATTACTCAAGATGACTGGTAGCAAAGTCGGCATGAGACCAGCAGGCTCAAGTAGCTCCACTTTCTCCTTAACTTCATCCCAGTCTTCAGGAGATAAGGGATGATCGCTGTTGTGCTTTGCTAGTGCACCGGTACAGATAAGGAAAATTGCAGAAATGATTCCTATATATTTCAAAAAGGGATATTTCATCTCCATATACTCCTGTTCATGCTCTTAGCTGCAATCCAGCAAGACTTGATAAATTTAGTTGTCACTAAACACTTCGCCATCGTGGGAGTTACTTATTTGGCATAAAAAGTGTCGGCCAATTATCTGGCTGTCATAGATAGCACTTGCGGTCATACACAGGTGGTCATTGCCGGAGCACTGCCGTTCTCATGCCTGCTGACTGATGTGCACTATCGGCTCACATGCTACAACTGAGGAATCACTCCAGAACTCGGGACCTTTGTCCATGAAGTCGTTAAACTTAATATAGTGTGATCCGTCACACGAGAATACCAGGCCAACCATACCGTTTATGACATTAACTGACCCTGAACGCAGATAGATAATGTCATCGATATAACGGAGCATGGTAAACCGCTCCAGGATCTCCCTGACCACATTTTGCGGGATAACCGCTTCCCCGGGATAGGGCCTTACCGGATAAGCAAGACAAACTGAAGGGTCCAGAATTTCATCCAGCACGTGCACCCGGTAATGGAATGGCTTGTCCACCCGCCAGAATGTTGCTCGTGAACTCGAGTAATGAATTTTCGCATGAAAGACGCTACGTTCGCAGATCAGTTCCTCGATGATCGGTACTACCCTGGCAATTTGACGGTCAAGCGGGCTGGTCACGTGACCCTGAGAGAATAATGTCCCACGAATCGCCGGGTCACCGCGTATCTGTCGCCACTGGTCAGATTCGGGTTCCGCAAGCTTCGCGCTCGGCAGGCTACGTAACTCGAAATCTGCTGCGATAAAGCCCAGCGGTCCGCCTGTCGTTCCCACACTCTGCAAGGCTGTAATGCAGGGTCTTGTTGTCACATGATCCAGATAGACATCGGAAAGCACCATGCCGGCAAAGGACAGGGAAGTTAGCAGATAGGGCCTTCCTGACAGGTCCTGTCCCTTGCAGGATAGATCTGCCCCATCGCGTGTGATGTTGGCGCTTCTCTGGTAACCATCGACATCAACTGCATAGATCAGATTGCAATAAGGTATGCTTGACAACCCTTCTTGCAGTACAGCATTTAGCCGTTCATCATTAAACCAGATTCGCTTGCTGCGCCGAGACAGATCACGCAACGGCTGTTGCAATGACCTTTCCACGAACTTCAGTTGTTGCCTGATCGACTGTTTCAACCATTCAATCATTGGCGCCGCCCTTAAAACCTGTTGAACGGTCTATTGCAGACAGTAGGCCAGCATTCAATCCAAGTGCTGTCTGCTACGCCATTTATTCAGCAATAATCACGCCAAACATGCAATTTCATTATGCTGCTGATAAACAACACGTTATGGATAAGCATCAGCAGAGGCGAACATTCATTTGGGTGCAATCCTGTGCGAACCTGCCCAATGTTGGTGCTATTACATCTAGTTCTAGCAACTCCGCACGCTCACATCACATGCCATCTACTTCTGTGAACAGTGCGATCCTGGAGTTATAGGGATTTTCCTGAATGTCCATTCTCATCCAGACTTTGCCGTTTTGCTTTTTCTTATATTTATTACTCTCGACTAAACGGCCGGGATTGAGCGGTAAATCACCGTTCCCTGATTGCCTGGCTATGACTTGGATGCCGCAAAAATTACCGTTCACACCCTGCGATCCGTACTCACACTTTCGGCTAAAAACTCGCCGTTCGATAATAAGCTTCTGATTAGTTCAGTGAGCTTTTCGGAACAAGATCACGTTCACACTGACCACCTTGCACCCCAGTCACATCGCCCTCGGACGAAGAGAGCTTTACTACAGAGGGCGCTTTCTGGCGGACCTCATTCAATTCACCATTCCACATATTCGGGTTTTGCTTATTTGCCATTGAATACCAGAAATATGCCTTTGCAAGGTCCTGCTTCACGCCCATAAGGCCCCCTTTATAGAGCCTACCTACTTCCGCCTGCGCCAAAGCGTATCCCGAATCAGCTGAATTACAGAGCCCCCTCAGTCGTTCAGTACGACTCGATCCACTGTAATACAATTGGTACTCAGCAAGAGAATCCCTATGTTCAGCCCAATCCATTGCAATGCTTTCGTCACACCACTTGACCTTAATACCACTTAGTTTTCCACCGTTTCTAGCCTTTATACTATCAGCCTTTCTGGTGACCTCTCTGCAATCTATATTTGCACTAAGTATACCCATAGCGCCCAAACAATTTGTTGGATAGACACTTTTTTTTACCAGCGCCACGGGCTCACCGTTAACAAAATAAAAGCGATTTTCATCGTAGTGCTCAGTTGGCGCAACCAAAGGAAGTGGAACAACTGCTAGTTGAATATAAGCCCCAGACCATGCATGACCATCGTAATATGTGACTACTTCACATTTGCCTTCCTCACTTATTTTGTCCGGCTCACCCCAGGTAGATATCAATATATCCTTTGTTAGTCTGGCAGGATTACCATCATCGTCAAATTCGTTTTTCTCATCGGAGATGCTAAAAAACTCTGTCTCGTTTTCAACAGACTCGAACGTAATCGCGGCCATGCCGGCACAACCATTGAGTACGAACACCAAGCACAAAATTGATAATATTTTCACCCTTTATCCTTATATTTGTTCATCCTTGACAATTTTCAAAATTAGAACCTAAGGCTTCAATATGCAACATAGGGAAATTACGTATATCCATATGTCTTAAAAGGGACTTTCTATCTTTCATAGGACGGTTAAATAAGGCATGGCTAAACGAGCAGAATAGATCGGATGTTATTGTTTGATACCTAGCCGGGAAACGGCAACTTTCAGTACTTTCCTGACTAAAAAGCAAAAAATTCGAATGTCCGGTGTAGGGCCTATTCCGGTGGTAATCATCCCTTTTTTAGCTGACGCCAAAAGTAGACGTCATGCCACTGCCAGCATGTGTTTCGGCGGCAAGCCACCATTAGCCTTGTTGGGCCTTTCATGATTGTAGAACCAGAACCACTGCGTGGCATAGTCCTGAACCGCTTCGATCGAGTCGAACTGGTATTGGCTCAGCCAGCTGTAGCGCACCGTTCGATTGTAGCGTTCGACGTAGGCATTCTGTTGTGGTTTGCCTGGTTGGATGAAATCCAGCTGGATGCCGTGTCTGTCCGCCCAGACTTCCAGGTCCTGACTGATGAACTCCGGGCCATTGTCACAACGTAGCCGGCCGGGTTTGCCGCGCCACTCGATGATCTGATCCAGCGCACGGATCACGCGTATGGCGGGTAGCGAGAAATCGGCTTCAATGCCCAACCCCTCACGGTTGAAGTCATCCAGGACGTTGAACAACCGGAACGTACGGCCATCCGTCAGCTGATCATGCATGAAATCCATGGACCAGACCGCGTTCGCTGCTTCGGGGACTTTTAGTGGCACAGGCTTCTCCCGCTGCATTCTACGTTTGGGCTTGATGCGCAGATTCAGCTCCAGTTCACGGTAAATTCGGTGAATCCGCTTGTGGTTCCAGGCAAAACCCTTGACATTACGCAGATAATCGCGGCACAGGCCGAAGCCCCAGTCCTTCTGATTATGCGTCAAGCGGACCAGCCAGTCGGCAATCTCCGCATTCTCGTCGGACAGCATCGGTTGGTAGCGATAGCAGGTCTCGCTGATGCCAAAGGCCGAACAGACCAGACGAATACTGGCCCCGTACGTTGATGCCGCTTGCTTGGCCATCTCCCTGCGCCGAGATGGCCTCACCACTTTTTTGCCAGCGCCTCCTGGACCATCTCCGCCTTCAGGCGTTCCTCGGCATACATCTTCTTCAACCGCCGGTTCTCGTCCTCCAGCTCCTTCATGCGCTTCATCAGCGAGGCATCCATGCCGCCGTATTTGGCGCGCCACTTGTAAAAGGCTGCGCTACTCATGCCATGTTCGCGGCATAGTGCCGGCACCGGGGTTCCTGCCTCGGCCTGTTTCAGAATCGCCAGAATCTGGCTGTCGCT
>JASFOC010000131.1:0-6635 GCA_050116715.1 Gammaproteobacteria bacterium | reverse complement strand
ATCCTGCCCGGCGGCGGAGCCCGTAATGCCTATCAGGCCGGCGTTCTCAAGGCGATCGGCGATATGCTGCCGGAGGACGCCAGCAACCCTTTTCCCGTGATCTGTGGCTCATCATCGGGTGCGCTGAACGCGGTATTGCTGGCGAGCAGTGCAACCCGCTTTCAGGAAGGCGTCGACAGACTTTATGGTATATGGGCAAATTTTCATGTCGGGAAGGTTTTCAGGACAGATGCATGGACTGCCTTTAAAAGCGGTCTGAAATGGGGGCTGACCTTCCTGCCGGGAAGGCTGGGTTCCGAGCAGCCAACCTCCATTCTGGACAACACCCCCTTGCGTGGTTTGCTGGAGAGCCATATCCGGTTCGCCCGGATCCAGCAGGCTATCGACAGCGGGGACTTGCGCGCCGTATCGGTGACGGCATCCGGTTATACCTCGGGCCGCTCGGTCACGTTTTACCAGGGTGTCGATGAGCTGATCCCGTGGAAACGGACCCGGCGTATCGGGCAGCCAACCGAACTGACGCTCAACCATCTGATGGCGTCATCTGCCATACCGGTTTTGTTTCCTGCGGTTAAATTAAGGAATGAATATTTTGGCGATGGTTCCATGCGCCAGACAGCGCCACTGAGTCCTGCGCTGCACATGGGTGCAAACCGCCTGCTGATTATCGGTGTCAGGAATACCAGCCTGGATGAACCCCCTGAAGACGGTGTCGCTATACCCTATCCGTCATTCGGGCACATTACCGGTTATATATTCGATACCCTGTTCATGGACAGCCTTGACGCGGATATCGAACGCATGCAGCGGATTAATCACACCATCACGGAAACGCGCGACAAGCGGGTTGAGTTTCATGATACATCGCTGCGGCAGATTGACTATCTGGTCATTTCACCGAGCTGTGACATTCGCGACATTGTCGCGCGCTACGTCGGAAATTTCCCGCGTTCGATTCGTGTCCTGCTGAAGGGTATCGGAGCCCTGGCACGTGAGGGCAGGCCATTGATGAGTTATCTGATGTTCGATGCCCCCTACTGCAAGGAACTGATGGAGCTGGGGTACCAGGACGGCATGGCCGCCAGGGAACAGGTGCTGCGGCTATTGGGACGCGACGATCTGCTGCAAGACGCGGCGGATTGAAATCCGCCGCAGGGCGGGTTGCCAGTGACCTGAACCGGGTAACCCGGTGGACTGCCCGGGTATGCCGGTCGCTGCGCGCCGCCTTACCGATGCAACCGGTCCTGGCGTCTCCAGCGGTTCACGATGTCATCGATGTCCAGGTCTTCCGGTCCTGTAATCCAGTGCCGGTAGAAGTCAACACTGGCGCTGTTCGGCGGCGGTTCGGGCTTGTATAACTGCACGCGTGTCGGCAGTGGCACAGCAAGACCCATGATCATGGCTTCTCCCTGGCCCAGCGATGAGAGAATATCGATGAAATCGCGTTCGGCCTCGGGAACCAGATCGCGTACATAATCCTGGTCATCGGGGTTTGTCAGTCGCAGGCAGACGAAGGTGCTGCACTGTGCCAGAACGGTTTCTGACAGTTCGTGCGGACGCTGGGTCACGACTGCGAGGCCAACCCCGTATTTACGACCTTCCTTGGCGATTCTCTGCATTGACCGCCGCGTACCCTCATACTGGGTATTACCGGTTCTCGGTATATAGGCATGCGCTTCCTCGCAAACCAGCAACAGCGGGAACTCCTTGAACTTCGGGTTCCAGTAGTTGAATTCAAACGCCAGCCGGCCAATCTGCGCGGTGACCACCGGACGCACATCGAAGGGGACGCTGCTCAGGTCGATGATCGTGATTTGTGCCCTTGGCTCGCCCATGCCTACAAAGTCGCGCAACAGGCTGGAAAGGGTTTCCGACGAGGTGCGATGCTGCGGATTCAGCAGGAAGTTATAGCGAACATCATTCATGCGGCTTTGCAGGCGCATCAGAAACTGGTCAAACAGTCCTGCCAATGGGCCTTTTTCCTTGCCGAAATTGACAGTCATCTTGTTTGCTTCTTCGAAGTAGTTGAAGAGCTCCGACAGGGAAAAATATACCGGCGAATCAATCGATATATCACCGATTCCAAGGTCCTTGTTGGACTTGTTGCGCAGGTCATGGACGCTGTCACGCAGGAAGGCGATTTGGGACGATGCAGAGGCATCCGAGCGGTCGATCAGCAAGTCGACCAGCTCGGAAAAAGTCATCAGCCAGTAGGGGATCTCGAGGTCGCGCGCATCGATATAACGTGTTGTTTTTTCATCGAAGGCGTAATGCTGCTTGCCGTCATCGTCCTGCCAGCTGTATTCACCGTGCAGGTCAAGGAGCACGATGTGTGCCTTTGGCATGGTCTTGACTGCACGTTGCAGCAGATTGGCAACGGTCCATGACTTGCCTGCGCCGGACTGCCCGAGGATCGCACAATGCCGTCCAAACAGGGCGGCCGGATCCAGGCAGACATCAACCGACTCGTCCGCCACCGCGGTTCCCACGGCATAGCCCTGGGTCCGGAATTTCACGAAAATGGATTCGATATCTTCCTTGTTGACGTTATGCACCTCGGCACCGGTGACCGGGTAATTCTTGATGCCGTTTCTGAAGACGCCGCCTAGTGTCACTTCTCCTACAGGGATGAGGGTTATGACCCTGCTGGTACCCGGGCCCAGACTGGACGGGACTTCCGCGATAGAGGTGACAATCGCAAGCAGCTTTATATCGCCCTGAATGATCGCGACATAGGAGCCGGGCTGACCGCTCATATCGCTGTCCTTCGGTGTGGAGATTCTGGGTAATCTGCCCTCGTCATCCTCGACCAGTCTTGCAGTGAGTGCACCAGCTGCAACACTCGTGAGATGGCCTATGAGCGTTTTCGTATACGGTGTCATTGCCGGATATCCTTTGTGTTCGTCAGGCGAGCCAGGGACACTGCTGGCGCGGACTGTAAATAGACTGTTCCGCAGATAATCTGCAGCCGTCTGTAAAGCAACGGCCTGTGATTATCGCGGGCAACTCACGAAACTATAGCGGCATTCGCAAAGCTATATTAAGTAGTCACGGGTAGCAGCAGTTTTCAGTGGTCTGCCGGCCAATCTGTTGCCGGATCCGGCGCTTCAATATAGTGCCGTCTCGGCTGCTGTGCCGGGTGCTCCCCGGGTCGGATTTATGCCGCAGTGGACGTATTGCGTTCACCCGGGCTGGAAAACGCCATGTTCGCCGAGTAGGCATGCTGAACGGCAATTGGCGGACACGGCAGGAAAAAACGCTTGCGGGCCGGCTGGATGTTTGGCCGACCCGCAGTTGCCGGGTATCAGTTGTATGCGCGCGGACGATTGGTGCTATACAGCATATCCCTGAACTGCTTGCGGTAATAAACGACGGCACTGTTACCCTCGGCTTTCACGTCGAATATTTTCCAGCCATCCTTGCCCTTGTAGAAGCGGAAGTCCAGTTTGGTCGGGATCCCTGTTGGTTGCATGATCCAGGCCCTGACATTGACGTCGTCCCGACCCTGACCGCGTGGCGTGAAGTAGCGGATAGGCTGGTCACTGTAGGTGTTCAGTTTCTGTGCCAGCGTGCTGAGGAACGAGGTGGTGAGTCGCTGCTGCATGGTGGCGCGCTGCTCGGCAGACATGCGACGCCATGCGGGGCCTGCGGCCCAGCGGGTCATGTATTCAAAATCAAAATAGGGCGCGATCTCTGACTGGATAAACTGCATGGCC
Organism: Gammaproteobacteria bacterium; assembly: GCA_050116715.1. Classification (GTDB taxonomy): domain Bacteria; phylum Pseudomonadota; class Gammaproteobacteria; order UBA9214; family UBA9214; genus UBA9214. Next base: position 2,919 of record JASFOC010000131.1, on the reverse strand, counting down.
TGTGCCTGGTCTTTTGCTGCGCCACTCCTGATGAACCTGGTCAGTTTGTTGATTCCGGCCTTGAGTATGGCTGCGGGTTCGGAGGTTCTGCTCTGGTAGGGAGTGTAACCGGGGTAGTTTCCGGGGTAATAGGGCTGATATGGAGCTGCGGAAACGTTAAGTGAGGTGATGGATACTAGCAGGGTAATAACAGCAATCAGGTTTGCTTTCATTGAGGCCTCGTATTGTTTGCAGGGTTGAAATAAAAAAAGCAGGCTGGCATATGCCAGCCTGCTTGTTCTGCCTTATACAATATCCTGGCAGTGGTTACCAGTGCAGCGCTTTCCTGCGCGCGTACCGGTTATGGCCTGGATAGCCTTACTTGCTCTCTGCGGGTGCTGCCGGAGCGGCAGGCGCAGGTGCACCATACGGGGCATATCCATAGCCCGGATAGCCACCCCAGCCGTATCCCGGATAACCATAGGGGCCATAACCGTAGTAACCACGATTGTAGCCATAGCCACGGCCATAACCACGGCCATAACCACGGCCACGGCCACCGGCATGGAAGCCCATGTCGAAATCGCCATCGAAGTCACCGTCGCTGTCGAACGGGCCCCAATCACTGCCCCAGTCATCATAGCCGCCGCGATCCCAGGGACCGCCACCCCACCAGGCATTTGCCGATGTCATCGGAAGTGCCGTCAGGCCAGCAATAAACGTAGCAGCAATTGTTGTCTTCACTAGTTTCATAGATACTTCCTCCTACTTTATTAATGTAAGTGTCTTGATTTTGACAGAATCCTTTCTGTCCGTTATGTATAAGCAAATATTTGACCTGCGTCAATACGGTCGGGATTTTTATCAAATATTTTGCTGTGGTAATGAAACGCAGCAGATGTTCCGGTTGTGCCTGCAGGGATTCTAGGCATATCTGGACACGGGGCTTGGATCTGGCATGAATAATGGGCTAAAAATTATCTTTTTGATCAGCCTGTTGCTGGCCAGCATGGCTGTTGCAGCTGCCCCCGATGGTGCCAGGCTCTATGCCGCCCACTGCGCCGCCTGCCATGGTGATACTGGCGGCGGCGGTGTCGGGGTGCCCTTGTCACTTTCATCATTCCTGAACAGCGTCGATGATGATTTTCTGCGCAAGACAATACGCCACGGCAGACCCGGTCGTGTCATGCCAGCCTTCAGCAAGCTGAGCGATGCCCAGATCGATGCCATCGTCGGGTTTATCCGTGCATGGTCCGACAAGCCGGCTCCGCAGTTTCCCGACACACCTGTTCAGGGTGATGCCGACCATGGCAAGAAATTGTATGGCAGCTACTGTGCTGTATGTCATGGTGAGGCTGGAGAAGGCGGCAAGGGTACCGGGGTGACTTTCTCGCGTCGCCGGAATCTCCCGATCATTGCCCCGGCACTGAATAATCCCGGGTTCCTGGCTGCAGCCTCGGATCAGATGATTCGCCACACGCTGCAATTCGGGCGCGAAGACACGCCCATGCGTTCCTTCCTGGTCCAGGGGTTATCGGAGCAGGATATCGATGACCTTGTCAGTTATGTGCGTTCCTTCGAGGCCGGTGCCACGACTCAGCGGAAGCCTGTCGGCAGGGAATCCAGGATAATTGAAGTCGAGTCGGGCTACTCACTGGAAGAAACGGTTGAGAACCTGAAAGCTGCCCTGGTAAACCAGAATTTCATTCTTATCCGTATCGATACGCTGGAGCATGGCCTGGTGCCCGAGGGTGAGGAAGACCCGAAGGAAATCATTCTGCATTTCTGCAATTTCAGCTTTTTGTTCGATGCACTCACTGTGGATCCACGGGTCGGGATGTTCCTGCCCTGCAGGATTACGGTTGTGGAACGCGAGGGCAAGGTGATCGTGTCCGCAATCAACCCGCTCTACCTGAGTCACCTGTTCAATAATGCAGAGCTGGACGAGTACTGCCACAAGATGCACGGTCTCTACAGTACCATCATCGAGGAGGCCACGCTGTGATCCGGCGTTTGCTGATCCTCTTTAGCTGCTGGCTGCTTTTGCCGGCACTACTGGCGGCGGAAGAGATGATCATGATCCGTTCCGTGCTGCCATTCCCGGAGGCCATGCTTGCCCTGCAGGAGTCTATTGCGGCGCACGGTTATACAGTCTCCCGGGTGCAACGAATTGATATCGGTCTTACCGGTATGGGTTACAAGACTGACAAGTATCGTGTGGTTTTTGCAGGAAAAATCGATGAGATAAGGCAGTTGACTGCCAAGTCACCCGAGCTCACCCCTTATTTGCCGCCCAAGGTGTCAATATTTGCCGAGGGGGACCAAACCATTCTGGTTACAATCAATCCCAGGATCTACGCTGAAATCGCGGGGGATGCAGTTGATCCCGTTATCTTTGATCGCTGGGAGAGTGATCTGCGCTCGATCTTTTACGATGTAAGCACTGCCCGCTGACGCAGGGCGGATTCTTTCCCGGGCAAAAAAATGCGGGCGTATGCCCGCAAATGTATGGGAGACTCCAATGTTGCAGCGTGTACAAAAGCTGTAATGCCTACACTAGGGGAATCCTTTCCCCGATTCCTTGATATAGATCAAGTTCAGAGATATTACGTCTTCAGCAATGTGCAGTGGCCTGGTTTTGTCAGGTTGCTTTGCGGTATCTGTTTACCGTGATGGTTGCTGGTTGACAGTGTATTAATTTGGGAATAATGTACCAAACAGTATGGGTCGAAAACTGCAGGATACGCTCAATGCATCGGTGCGGAGATTGCTCCAGCCGCTGGTGCGGATTCTGCTGCGCAACGGGGTCGCATACGGGACGCTGGCCGGGATTATTCGGCAGGTCTACGTCGATGTGGCATTCAGGGATTTTGCACCTCAGGGTAAAAAGCAAACGGTTTCCCGCGTCTCGGCATTGACCGGCCTGACGCGCAAGGAGGT
>JASFOC010000130.1:0-6658 GCA_050116715.1 Gammaproteobacteria bacterium | reverse complement strand
TGACATTGGCGTTCTGGATACCGACAGCACCACTGCCGGTAATGGTGTTGATATTCAGGACAAAGGTACCCTGGATATTGAACAGTCCGGCAACCACGGAGAGCCCCGGGGTAGCCAGCGATAACTCGGCGTCCAGGATGAAACCCTGCTCGGTCAGCGTGGCCATCGCAACAAAATCGGCGCGGATACCCAGCAGGTCGAAGTGCCCCGTGATGTCAAGATAGACACCGCCCTGGTCTATCGTCAGGTCAAACGTCCCCTGGATGGTCAGCAGGCCGGTGATCACCATCTCGCCATCCATGTGCAGACGGAAACCGGGGGCAATGTCCGGGGTAGCTGAACTGCGGTCGTGATCAAAACCCGCCCCGGTGGTATTGAGTTCCAGCCGGAAACTGGTGTTCAGGGTAAAGCCCAGGTCGGCACCCGGGAAACTGGCCCCGGCACGCTGCGTCATGTTGATTGCCGCGACCAGCCCGTTGTTGTCGAAACGAATGAAGGCGTCGCCCTGCAGGTTAAACAGTGTGGTCGAACCCACACTGATATCCAGTTCGAAGTTGCCGATGATTTCCAGCAGTGGCGTCACGGCGAGTGTGTTCGGATCAACTTCGGCGCCGAGCAGGAAGCTGAACTGACCCCTCAAACCAAAGGGTCCTATATTGAGGGTAGCGTCGGGGGTTGTCGTACCACCCAGGTGGATGAGTATGTAGGGCGCACCGATGACAGTATTGTCGAGCGTCCAGGCGGTACCGTTTATCAGGGCAGAGATATCCAGGTTCGCATCCAGGATCGAACCCGGCGGTGCGCGCGGGATGTGCAGCGTCAATCCACTAGGCTGGTCCGGCTCGTTGGAACCGGCCGGAATGACGAAATCGACATCTTCACCGAGCGTGTTGAGTATCAACACAAACTGGGCGTCAAAGTTCGCCACATCATCGATAGCCACACCGGCAAATGCGCCGGGGGCATCTGTATTCAGCGACAGGATCATGTTGGCAGCAACACCGTAGATACCTGCACTGTTCTTCTGCACTGACAGGAAGCCGAACACGTTGAACTTCAGATACGGAGAATTGGCAGGGCCGATTTCCAGTGTGGCCGGGCCCAGCGGCTCAGCCGGAATGCCGGTCTCGCTGAACAACGCGATATTCAAGCCGCCATCAGCCACAAAGGAGAACACAAAAATACCCTCAAGCAGGAACAACTGCTCGGATTCTTCAAAGACGCTGTTATCGTTAAAGTCCACGCGCAGACCGATTGACCCGCCCACGCGCAGTGCGAAGGTTTGTGCTGTCGGGGTCACATCCACCCGCGTGCCATCGGCCTTGACAAGCTCAATCGGCGCCTTGTCGTCTGCGGTATTGTTGAACACCAGTACGCCGCCGGTGTCTTTACCGGCAAACAGGCCAAACTGCATCAGGAAATCAAACTCTGTCGTCAGCAGCGCAGCACCCCAGACTTCAACCCTGGGCAACGAAACACCACCGGCGCCATTGTCACTGGCCTGTGCATCGACGGTGACGCTGAACTTGCCATTCGCCTGCCCGATGGTGCCGACATTCGATTCGCTCAGCCCCATATCAAACGCGAAGTCCATGCGCACGTCTTCCGCAGCACCCGGTCCCGGCAAAGTGATATCAAGCATCGCGGTGCCACTGAGCGACAGCGTGCTGATCGTCTTCAGATCTGGAAAACTCGGTATATTCAGGTCAACGCCACCGCTAACAGTAATGCGGAAGCCATCGCCCAGGTCATCCTCGTTGGCGACCACGCTGCCTGCAACCCAGACGCCCGGGGCCACCCCGATGACCACGGCGTCATCCAGATCCATGTTGACATCATCATCCCCGTCAACATCGATATAACCGTCGATCACACGGTAAGCAACCACAACCCGGTTACCGTCCGCGTCGACAACCACATTAAACACCTCGCCATCGTCATTGCTGTCGATGACGCCGTTCTTGTCGAAGTCAAGACCGCCCTCAAATACCGGGATCCGTCCCAGTCTGCCCACATCATCGGCATCAGCGTCGACGTTACCGTCACGGTCAACGTCAACTCGGCCATTCACAACCACGCTGCCGATCACGAAAGACACCGTGTTCGCAGTCGTGTCGATAGCGCTGACGATATAGGTACCGTCAAATCCGGACGGGTCTGACCCGGCAACGACGATGGAATCACCGACTGCGAAGTCATCTGCAACCGGCGTCCCTGCATCCAGCGTGAAGGTAATTTCCCAGGGCCCTGCTCCGGTGGACGAAAGATCGCTAACCGTCGCTGCAGTCACACTGGAACCCACTCCATTCGGGAATCCGGTCAGGGCATCGGAGATTGCCGGCACCCCGTTAACCAGGTTCTCGAAGGTAGCCTTGCCCTTGAACACCACGATCGGGTTGATATCCAGGGTGTTGGCCGGCACCTCGGGGATGTCCATCAGGAACAGCAGGGTGGTCTCCCCTTCCTGGCTCAGATCGGCAAACAGCCGGGCCGGCACATTGATACCGAAGTTGCCCCGCTCAAACCCGGACTCCGGGTTCAGGATGTTGGCCGCACCCGTCAACAGGATCTTGCCGGTGGTATCGATAAAGAGATCGACCTCAAAGTTCAGCCACTTGGAGTCAATACCCTTCACGGTCACCGTGGCACCCGCTTCAAAGACCACCTTGTCGAACAGCACATCCCAGAAACTGGCCGGCGGCAGCACGCCGTCATCGTCCGCATCCACCGTACCGGAACCATCGACATCAATTGCGCCGTTGATCACGGCAAAGCCGAGTAGCAGACCGGTATCGACAGTGGTGTCATCCTCATCATTGACGATGCCGTCGTCATTGAAATCCACCTTGCCGCCAATGATGCTGTGTCCGTCGATAACATCGCCATCCAGCAGGTTGCCATTGGTCACCGTCAGGCCGTTTGCCTGGTTGACGACCTGCTGATCAAGCTGGGCCTCCCAGTCAGAGAGCGACAGGTCCTTGGTCGAGAGGAATCCCGGATCACGCAGGTCAACCGGATCCGAGATGGATATCTTCTTGATATCGGTGCTGGTAGCGAACGCCCCCGGGTCCTTGTCCATCAGGTAGGAAAAGCTGACCGGGTTGCCGTTCTCATCAAGTCCCACGGCGGTGACGACAAAGTTCTCCACGCCACTCAGGTAGTCCGGATTCCCCGCTGCGGTAATGCGGAATTCATCCCCGACCAGCAGATTGTGTCCGGGCACCGTGAGCGTCACTGTGTACTGACCCTCTGCATTCGGGGTGTCTGAAACCGTACCCTCCGTGGCGCCGAACGGTGGACGTACCTGCAGGTCTTCGATATCGGCATTAAAGCGGATACCGCCACGCACCTCTTCCAGCAACAGGCCGGTTGTTCCAATGGGTATACCCGTTGTTTTTGGCTTACCCGTTTTTGGGTCCACAGTCTCTGTTGACGTCTGCAGGGAAATAAACATCTGCAGGGGACCAAGCTCTGAAATTGCCAGGTTGAAGCTGAAATTGAGACCTTCCTTGATTACGTTACCGTCGGCATCCCTCTTTTCGAGCATGTTGATCGCGCCGTTGATGGCACCGTAGGTCACGACCCGGTTGTCAGGCGCATCCACCGTGGTGATTGCCCCGGTATTGTCGACCATGACGGATTTCAGGATCAGACCGCCCTGGATACTGCCCAGCTTGAAGAAATTACCACTCACACTGGCCGTGATGCCGCTGACATCCTCAATGGGAAAACTCGGGATGGACAGCTCACCGGACAGCGCGCGTCGAATGTCGCGCAATGCATTCATGTCCAGCTCAATCCCCTGGACCGAGCCTTCTAATGACAGTCCAACACCCAGCGCACCGCTGCGCAGCAGGTTGTTGGTGACTTCACTGCCGGTATTGATACCCAGCAGTTCCGCATTCAGCCGCAGGGTGCTGTCGGTATCATCCGCCCTGAAATCCTCGAACTGCAGCTGCAATCTGGTGACCCGCACATCGAGCCAGATCGGGAAGCCGAGGTCGGTGGCCTCCAGCGTATTGAGGTTCAGCAGATCAATGCCGGCGCTGGACCCCAGAAAGACGGTGCCGCCGACGGCGTTGGTGTCACCATCGTCATCAATGTCGACATCCGCCTCTGCAATGACACCACCGCCACTCCAGGCGCCGTTCGCCTCGGGGTTGAAGTTGTATTTGACCGTGACAGTGGTCTGGTCTGTGGCTGCATCATAGACAACCACTGTCACCAGGACCTGCTGGGTGTCGTCGGCAAGATCGAGGTCATCGAAGCCCGACTGGTTGGCATTCAGTATGGCGATCTCGTCACCGACGGACAGCCCCGAAGTAAAGGGTGCGCTCAAAAAGGCGCCGATGTCGTAACCCTCGTCCTTCAGGATATCCTCGCCATCACGCTGATCCCCCTTCAGCGTAAAATCGACAGACCAGGTACCGTCACCGTTGTCAGACACGGCACCGGCACTCTCAATCCGGATCGGGGTTTCAAAGCCGTCATCAATAATGACCGTATCCAGCGTCCCCGGCATGAGTACGGCCACCGCCGATTCAATCGAGACCTGGCCGTCCCACGCTTCGTTGGTGCTGTTCCATGACATCAGCGAGAACTTGAGCGTGACCTTCTCCAGTTGCAGGTCATAGAAGGTGGAAATCTCACCGAAGATGTCGGTGAATTCACCGGCATCACCCACCAGGATGATGTCCGGCACCGCGGCATCCGCACTGCTGAACTCGAAGATGCCGGCCGGGTTGGGGTCGTTGACGGGATCGAACCTGATCATCAGCAGGGCATCAATGACCTCGTTGAGTGTCATCTCACCGGCGAAGACCGGCAGGAACCGTTCGCCGGCTGCCAGCGTGTCGGCCATCAGGGCGGAGAGTCCGGGGGCATCATGCGGGTAGCCAAGGACGTGGCCGATCTCGTGCATGACGACCGTCAGTAAATCGACACCTGCCGGTGCGGTGCCATTGAATTCCGAATCGTCAGATGGCGTCGTGTCGATGAACCAGCCAAAGCCGTCGGCATCGGTATCAAGGGTGATCGTCGTGCCGACAGCCTGGGCCAGCGCATCACCGGCCAGATCAGCCACAACGACGGTGAGCGTGGACAGGTCAACCGCACCGGCCGGGATCAGTCCGGAATCACTCCAGCGCTGGATGGCCTCGGTCACGATAGCCGCCAGTCTTGGATCGGTGGGTTCGCTAAGAACAGTCGAAGAAACAGAAACCGGATCCGGGGTGCCGGTGCTCAGCAGGTAGTCTGCCCCTGCCTGGTGCAGGTCTTCCTGGATGGCTGTTTGGTTGTCTTGTGCGGAAGTGGTTTGAGATGGTCCGCTGGTGACCGCTGTTTCAATGTCGGCGTCAACGGCGGTGTTGTGTTGCGGGAGTTCGTTCGTGCTGTCATCCGCCAGCGGCGGAGCACGTGGCATGTTTGCAACAGCCGGGGGCGCACGCGGTTGTACGTCATCGGTGGGTGGCGCAACGGGTATTTCGGTGTCTGTGGTCACCGTTTCCGGGGCGTCTTCGTCATAAAGCAAAGACGCAGCGGCAACTGCTGGCGCTGTGTCAGATACGTCGTCTTCAGTAATTGTTTGAATTTCCTCAATCACAGGCGGGCCACGCGGTGCGGCGTCTTCTCCGCCTTCAGCCGTTGAGGACACTTCGCTCTCGGTTGCCCAAGCGCCTCCGTTCTGACCGGTTTCTCTGCCGGCAATTGTCTTGCCGTTGTCTTTGCGCAACTCGCTGCGCGTTGAGCGATTCGATTCCTGCAGGCGGTGACTGGCAGCAAGCAGTCCGGCGACCAGGTCAGACGCAGCGTCACCGTTACCCGCTTCACCCTGGAGTCCGGTCGCCAGACCGACCAGCTCGAGCACCTGCTCCAGGAGATCCACCGGCCTGTTGGCCGCCGCCGTCGGGCTGCTGTCCGAGCTATCCTGCATGCCCGCCAGCGGGGCCGGCTGGGCCTGTATTTGTTGCGCTGTATGCGCGTATTCGGCAACTGCTTCCGTGCCCGTCTCGGCACCCCGCCCGGCATCTGCTTCTTCAGCTGTCGACTGGGTCTGCTGATTTTCTGACGACTCGCCGGTCTCGACGACCGGGGGCGCAAGCAGCGAACTTGTGGCTGCAGCAGCCGGCCTGTCCTGCCCGGCCGACTGTTGCTGTTGCGCGTCCAGTTCAGCAGTCAGCTGCTGTGCAGTGACGGTGGCATCGTGCGTACCTGCGTCGCCGGCGGCGCCGGTCGCGCGGGTGTTGTCGCCGGCTGCACTGATCTGTTCGGACAGGGCATCCAGGAACCAGCCATGACCGGCTCCCGTGATGTCGATGAGGATAACGTTACCCTGGATCTCGGCGATGACACCCTCGGCCAGATCAGCCAGCCTGATGGTGAGATCACCCAGCCGCTCGGCCAGTTCGCCATCGGGTGCGCTGGCCGACAGGGCCTCGACGACTGTGTCGAAGACCAGGTTCAGCTGCTCGCTGGTAATGGCATGGGTAACAGCCGCGTCAGTGCCGGCTTGCGGTGCACGCCCGCCCGTTCCGGTATCCGCTGCACCGGACGTGTTGGCTGCTGATATCGCTATCGCCCCGGTTGCGGGGATGTCCAGCACCTGCCCGGCGAGTTCGGCAACCACCGCCAGCAAATCGACGGGGCCGCTGTCAGCAAA
>JASFOC010000129.1:0-6663 GCA_050116715.1 Gammaproteobacteria bacterium | reverse complement strand
AATACCTGATTCGGAAGGCAAGGCAGTTGTATATCGACGAACCGTTAGCTGGTGAGTTATCGGAAACCGCCTATGCGCTCGACTCGACCACGATCGAACTGTGTCTTTCGACTTTCCCTTGGGCGCGCTCTATCGGCACCGTTGGCAAATCGAAATCTTCTTCAAATGGATCAAGCAGCATCTACGAATTAAGGCATTCTTCGGCACATCACCCAACGCCGTACAGACGCAGGTGTGGATCGCTGTCGCGGTCTATGTACTGATCGCAATTGTGCGGAAACGACTCAAAGTCGAGGCCAGTCTCTACACAATCCTACAGGTGCTCAGCGTCACGCTTTTCGAACAAATCACTTTAAAACAGCTGCTTACCGACTACGAACTACAGCTTGGCTCTGAGCGCGGTTACAACCAATTGAATTTATTTGACTATTAACCGGACACTACTGGCTCCGCCAAAGAAAAGTACCCAAAAGAAAGGCTGGCCCGGAGGCTTGGTTGCCAAACCCCTTGAGCTTACAAGGCCGCTACGCAGCCTTGCCCTGCACTTCTCGCCATTTCGGGCGCTCGCCGAACTCGCAGGATCTGTTGCGCCTGCGGCTTGCAAATCCAGCCCAAACAGGGCGGCTCGCTCAATCCCAAACCGGCTGCGATGCTCGGCTGCATCTACGGGTTTCCGGGATGGTGCCCCTGATCCCGTTGCCATCGCCGAGTACCTCAGCCACGCCGGGTGAAAGGAGCGCGCCCTGTTCGAGGCAAGCCAGGATGGGATCTGAGATCCCGTCCTGGCTCCGAGTTGCGCGCGACGCCCGGTTTGGCGAGGAACGCAGGGGATCGGTGTCAGCCGACGAGGGGTGCGGGTGCCTTTCTCTTTGGGTACTTTCTCTTGGGCAAGCAAGAGAAAGTACCTCGCCCGAGCGGGCGAAACCCGAAGCGGAATACCCCACAGGCAAAAAACCGTCACCCGGAGTGGAAATCTATGGATCCCGGCCTTCGCCGGGATGATATGAAAGTATCGCGCTCGGCAGAACGCTCCTACAGGTCAATTCCAGAGGCGGGCGACGAAAAGGCCAGGTGGAGCGGCGGCAGGCCGCAATAACCCCAACCCGTACCTTATATATTGATTCTATTTCAGCATTCTAAATTTCAATGCCACTCTCCCATTGTCTATATGGCACTGATTGCAGAGAAAAGGTAAGGTACGCCGTCTGTTGAAAAGTCCGGTTACTCCCCACCCAGCGGCACCTGATCAGACCGGTGACCCCGGCGAGGCGTATATAGCCTGGAAAATCCATGTAACCGTCAAGATTTCAAATAGTTAGACGCCCAAGGGCGCCAATTGGAGGGATATCAATGTCGGATGTTATCGCAACCAACCAGACGATTCTGGTGGTGGGAGGCGGCATCAGCGGCGTCACGGCCGCCATCGAGGCCGCCGAGTGTGGCAAGCAGGTCATACTCGTTGAGAAGAACCCGTCCCTCGGCGGGCGCGTCAGCCAGCTTTATAAATACTTCCCGAAGTTGTGCTTTCCGTCCTGTGGCATGGAAATCAACCTGCGCCGCACCAAGGCGAACCGCAACCTGAACGTCCTGACCATGACCCAGGTCTCCGCGGTAAGCGGCGAATCCGGCAACTACAGCGTCACGCTGAAAACTGCGCCCCGCTACGTCAACGAGAACTGCACCGCCTGCGGCGAGTGCGAGAAGGCCGTGGAGTCCGAGTACCCGAACGAATATGACTACGGCATGAAGCAGCGCAAGGGCGCCTACCTGCCGTTCAACATGGCTTACCCGCAGCGCTATGTGATCGATCCACGCATGATCGGCACCGATGACGCCGAGAAGGCAAAAGCCGCCTGCAAGTACGACGCCGTCGACCTCGACATGCAGGAATCCGAGACCACGCTGACCGTCGGCGCCATCATCTGGGCCACCGGCTGGCAGCCATACGATGCCGACAAGATCCAGCCCTACGGCCACGACCGCTATGACAACGTCGTCAGCAGCGTCGAGTTCGAGCGCATGCTCGACCCGTTCGGCCCGACCGGCGGCAAGATCGTGCGCCCGGGCGACGGCAAGGAGGCGAAGAACGTCGCCTTCATCCAGTGCGCCGGTTCACGTGACCGCAACCACCTGAAGCACTGCTCGCGCATCTGCTGCATGGCCACCCTGAAGCAGACGACATACCTGCGCGAGAAGTACGCAGACGACTTCAAGGCCAGCGTCTACTACATCGATATTCGCGCTATCGACCGCATCGACGACTTCTACCAGAACGTGCAGGCCGACGAGAACGTCACCTTCATCAAGTCCAAGGTCGCCAGCATCACCGAGGACAAGGAGACCGGTAACCCGATCCTGCACGGTGTGGACACCGAGGGCTATCACCGCTACAGCAACCCGCATGACCTGGTTGTGCTGGCGGTCGGCATGGAGCCAAGCGTGGCGAAGTCCGATTTCCCGATCGCGGTGAGCGTCAACGACAACGGCTTCATCGAGGCCGACGAGGCGAATGGCGGCATCTTCGCGGCCGGATGTTCATCCGACGCGCTGGATGTGAACCGCGCGGTACAGAGCGCAACGGCAAGTGCATTACGGGCAATCCAGGTTGTGAACCGGGTTGCCGGAGCGGAGGGTTAAACAGTGGCTGATGAAATCAAGGTAGGTGCCTATATCTGCAAGGGCTGCGGTCTGGGTGAACGGCTCGACTGCGGCCAGCTGGCCACCATCGCCGAGCGCGAGGGCAAGGCCAACCTGGTCCGGGAACACGACTTCCTGTGCAACGCGGAAGGCGTGGCGATGATCCAGAACGACATCGACAACGAGGGTGTCAACAAGGTCATGATCGCCGCCTGTTCGCGGCGCGCCAAGACGGAGGCTTTCAATTTCGAGAACGTCGCCATCAGCCGCGCCAACCTGCGCGAGGGTGTCATCTGGGCCCGTCCGGACGATGATGAGTCACGCGAGACCACCCAGGAAATGGCCGCCGACTATGTGCGCATGGGCTGTTTCGAAATCAAGTACATGAAGCTGCCGAACGCCAACGCGGAAGCGGCCAGCAACGACCGCCTGCTGGTGGTCGGCGGCGGCGTGGTCGGCATGACCGCGGCGATCGAGGCCGCTGCGGCCGGCTACCCGGTCACTCTCGTCGAGAAGAGCGGCCAGCTTGGCGGCGGCGCAGCGTTCGAATACAAGCGCGTCCCTGAACACATGCCCTACGCCGATCCGGAAGACACCGGCGTAGCGGAGATGGTGGCGAAGATCGAAGCCAGCGACAAGATTACCGTGCATCTCAACTCGACCATCACCAAGACCAGTGGCGCACCGGGTCGTTTTTCGGCGGACATTTCCACAGAAAGCGGCTCTACCACCACGGAGAACTTCGGCGCCATTATCATGGCCTCGGGTGCGCGCAACTACGACGCCAGCAAGCTGCCGGAACTCGGCTACGGCAAGACCCCGGACGTGGTCGACCAGGCCGGTCTGGAGAAGCTGGCGCTGGAAGCCAACGGCGGCCCGATCAAGCGTCCGTCCGACGGCAAGATCGTTTCGAACGTGGTATTCGTGCAGTGCGCCGGGCAGCGTTCCACAAAGAACGGGCACCTGCCTTACTGCTCCGGCCATTGCTGCCTGACCTCGATCAAGCAGGCCATGTACTTCAAGGACCAGAACCCGGCCATCGACACCAACGTCATCTACAGCGACCTGCGCACCCCGGGCGCCGGCGGCGAGGACTTCTACCGCAGCGGCCAGCAGAAGGGCATCACCTTCACCAAGGGCGCGGTCAGCGAGGTAACGGTCGGCGCCAATGGTCCGGAGGTCAAATTCAAGGACCTGATCCTGGACCAGGAAATCAACGAGAAGGCCGACCTCGTGGTGCTGGCAACCGGCCAGGTGCCGAACTCCGGGGTGGATATCGATCTGCCGGTCACGACGGATGTCGAGGATGTCGACCTGGATAACCTGGTACCCGAGGTCAAGGTCGAATCCATCCTCAACCTGACCTACCGTCAGGGCCCGGACCTGCCGCACCTGAAGTACGGCTTTAACGATTCGCACTTCATCTGCTTCCCGTATGAAACCCGCCGCACCGGCATCTATTCCGCCGGCCCGGTGCGCCGCCCGATGGACATGGCGCAGGCCAAGGAAGACGCCACCGGCGCCGCCCTGAAGGCCATCCAGGCGCTGGAAAACGCCAAGCTTGGCCGCGCCGCGCACCCGCGCTCCGGCGACCTGTCCTTCCCGAGTTTCCGCAAGGAAGGCTGCACCCAGTGCAAACGCTGCACCGTGGAATGCCCGTTCGGCGCCATCGACGAGGATGCGGAACGTTACCCGCAGTTCAACGAGGCACGCTGCCGCCGCTGCGGCACCTGCATGGGCGCCTGCCCGGTGCGCGTTATCTCCTTCGAGAACTACTCGGTCGAGACCGTCGGTCAGCAGCTGAAGAACATCGAGATCCCGGACGAGTTCGAGGAGAAGCCGCGCATCCTGGTGCTGGCCTGCGAAAACGACGCCTACCCGGCGCTCGACATGGCGGCACAGAACGGCAACCACTACTCACAATATGCCCGGGTCATCCCGGTACGCTGCCTGGGTTCGGTCAACACCATCTGGATTACAGACGCACTGAACAGCGGCTATGACGGTATCGTCATGATGGGCTGTCAGAAGGGCGAGAACTACCAGTGCCACTTCGTGAAGGGTTCCGAGATCGCGCACATCCGCATGAGCAAGATCGACGACACGCTGACCCAGCTGAATCTGGAGAAGGAGCGGGTCGTCACCTACGAGGTCGCGATTACCGACATTGCACGGGCACCACAACTCATCAACGACATGGCCGCGACCGTCGAACAGGTCGGCCTGAGCCCGTTCAAGTTCTAGTTCGAGGAGAAAATCATGACTGATGCAAATCAACAAATGGTCGAGCAGTACCGCAACAACTTTCTCCGCGAAGTAGAGGAGAACGTTGAAGAGGGTGAATGGGTGAAGATGTGCATGCAATGCGGTGTGTGTTCCGGCTCCTGCCCGCTGGGCCCGCACTGGGATCACCCGCCGCAGGAACTGTTCATGATGATCCGTGCCGGCAAGCGCGACGAGGTGCTGCAGTCCACGTCCATGTGGATGTGCACGTCCTGCTACAACTGCATCGTGCGCTGTCCGCGCGAACTGCCGATCACCCACATCATGCACGGCCTCGCCCACTACGCGAAGCGCCTGGGCATCGCCCCGAAGAACCAGCCGACCCACAAGTTCTCGCAGAAGTTCTGGGACAACCTGACCAGGACCGGGCGCGTCAACGAGCTGAAGCTGGGCCTGTCACTGTACTTTATGAACGGTTTCGGCGAAGGCATCAAGACGTCGCTGAAGATGAAGGACGTCGGGCTCGGCATGCTGCTGACCAAGCGTCTCAGCCCGATGGAACTGATCGGCGGCCACAAGTGCAAGGACGCCAAGGGCTTGCAATCAATCCTGAAAAAGGCAGAAGAACTCGAGGCCGCCCGGATCCCCGTGGCCGGCAAGTGAGGTAACCAGACATGTCCAAGAAATCCTATTCCTTCTATCCCGGCTGTTCCTCGCAGAAGGCGGCATCGGCGTCCAACTACATGGTGTCGGTCAACAGCATGTGCGACACGCTGGATATCGAACTCAACGAGATTCCTGACTGGAACTGCTGCTCAGCCTCTATTGGCTACGCTGGCGGTGGTGAGTTGCCGCGGCTTGCGCTTTCCGCGCGCAACATGGCGATCAGCGAACAGGCCAACCCCGGCCAGGACATCGTTGCCACCTGCGCCGCCTGCTGGCTCGCGACCAAGGAGACCCAGGAACGCCTGCACGATGACGACAGGCTGATGGCAGAGACCAACGAGGCGCTGGCCATGGCCGGCCTGAAGGTGAAGGCCGACCAGAAGGTCCGTCACATGGTGGAAGTCCTGATCGAGGACTTCGGCTACGACGAACTCGGCAAGCACGTGAAGAAGCCGCTGGACGGCGTCAAGATTGCCGGCTACGTCGGCTGCCAGACCAACCGCCCCTTCGGCATCGACGGTGAGTCCTATGAAAACCCGAAGTATCTCGACAAGCTGGTCGAGACCATGGGTGCCGAGCCAGTGGAGAACTACGACAAGAAGGTCTCCTGCTGCGGCGGTGCGCTGGCCTTCTCGGAGCCGGAAAAGAGCCAGGCGCTGATCAAGGACATCATCGAATCAGCCTATGACGGCGGTGCAGACATGATCGTCACGCCCTGCCCGGTCTGCCAGATGAACGTCGAGGTCTACCAGAATCACATCAACCAGAAGTACAAGACCAACTTCAAGATGCCGGTCGTGTACTACTCTACCCTGATGAGCGTGGCCTACGGCAAGAATGGCAAGGAAGCGGGTCTCGATGGTCAGGTTATCAAGGCCAAGCAGCTGGAAGATATCGCATCGAAGTGATGCCATTGCGGGAGCAGATCTGAATCCTGTTCCCGACCAGATCAGGCAAGCCCCTCGCACGAGGGGCTTTTTTTATGTCACTGTGATCGCTCGGTCAAGAGACAACCACCCGGGAATATATTCATGCAGGTACGTCTCGTCAAAGGCGTGACGTGACCACTGCCAGCAGAGGGCGCAGGACACCATGAAACCTGACAACATTTTCTCGAACATCCCGAAAAACCCGGAC
>JASFOC010000128.1:0-6678 GCA_050116715.1 Gammaproteobacteria bacterium | reverse complement strand
CAACAGGATGCCGCGGTCAATGGGTTGCTTCCAGCGATTTCCAAGCAGCAGGCTCAGGATGACCGGGGTGGCATTCGCAACCACCAGCAACAACACCAGTTCACCAAGCAGCCATAGACGCATCGGGAAACAGATTCTCATGAGACACGGGATTATTGTACTCGACCTTTCCGGTCGGGTGCCGGCGGCGCGCCGGAAAGTTGTCTCGGTAATATCCGTGCGGGTTGCGGGCATGAGCCCGGTCACCCGCATGGCGTTTGCAATATTCAGGCAGGCAAAAAAAACCCGCCACACGGGCGGGTTTGGAATGGAGGTTGGTGTCGGGCTAACACTCAAATATCAAATGCTGCATATCCACTAGGTATTGTCGCTGTTGATCGACCCAGCTCATGGAGTCGGGATCATCAGCGGCAGCACGTTGTACTTCATCGATCCGGCGTTCGGCCTCTTCGAGGCGTCGTGCCTGTTCAATCTTGTCCAGTCTGGATAGGTGGTCCACATCGAAGAAAATGTTTTCCATAGACATCGCTCCTTAACAACAAGACCTGACCAATGACGTTGTTAATTACGCCCTTTGGGCCGGGAGGTGTCAACCACAATTGCTTGACGCGATTAGCGTCGTTTTCGGAGTGAATGTAGCTAGGTTTCTGAAAGTACACGTATATCGAGATCGACTAATAACGCTATATTCAGATATGCAAAGTAAAAAAAATTTCATGGCGGCGGCGGGCCTTTGCAAGCAATTGATATTTAAAGGATGAACTTGCCGCAGGCATCAAAAAATTGGCGGACAAGTTTTCCGCCAGTCGATGTCCGTTATCAAGAATAGTATATAACTAACTGTAATAAATGGATAAAACAAAATATTCAGTATATTAAAAATAATTAAAATAAGGCCTTGCTAATTTAAGAGATTACTTATATTATTATCGCCGTAGTATGAACACGCGGTTTTATGAGAAAACTTTTCTAAGCGAATTTTTGGAGATACATCATGAAAAAGATTGTTACAGTGATTTCTGCTGCCACGCTGGCAGTTGCTTCTACCGCAGCTTCTGCCTGGTGGGGCGGTGGTCCCTGGGATCGTGGCGGTTATGACGATTGGGGCAGTGACTGGGGTCCGTTCGACAGCGACGGTGACTTCGACGGCGATTTCGACATGGGCTTCAGCACCAGTGCTCGTGGTAGCGGCCGTGGCCGTGGTTATGGCCGTGGTTATGGCTACAACCGTGGATACTATGGATATGGTCCTTACGGTTATGGCGCACCTTACGGCTACGGTGCTCCTTATGGCTACGGCGCTCCTTACGGTGCCCCGGTTGCCCCGGCTGCCCCGCAGAATGCTCCGGCTGCCCAGTAAGTAACCCTTACTGCCAGAAAAGCAAACGGGGGCGGCTCTCACGAGCCACCCCCGTTTTTTTTGCCTACAGGGATGTAGGTACATCGCGGCGTGCAGGGATGCCAAGCGCGATGCGCCGGAAGGGATGCAGGTACATCGCGGCGTGCAGGGATGCCAAGCGCGATGCGCCGGAAGGGATGCCGGTGCGAGGTATTTGCAGGGCTGGTCACGATGTTCACGGGTATACGCATGGTGTGTATATCGTGCCATCAGCGCAGGCCTCCGCCATGCTGCAGCAGCTACAGGGACTGTCCGGACCGCTGGGTGGGTTGTTGCGCAAATGAAATTGTTTTGGTCTGTAATCAGAGGTGAACCGATGAAAAAAAGTTTGCTTGCATTGATTCTGCTGACCGCCGCAGCAGTTCTCCCGGCGCGGGCCGAGGTGTTGCTGCTGGTGCATGGTTATCTGGGCGGTGCGCATTCCTGGGACAGTAGCGGCATCACGACCATATTGCAGCAGCGTGGCTGGCAGCGTGCAGGTATCTATCTGGCAGACCCCGTTGGCGTCAGACTGATACCGGCAGCAGGCATACAGGCCGCGCGCAAATTCTATGCGGCCGATCTGGCGTCTGATGCCCCGATGCGGATCCAGGTGATGCAACTCCAGGGCATCCTGAGTGCCATCGAGCAGGCGCATCCTGACGAGCCGCTCATCATTGTCGGCCACTCCGCCGGTGGGGTCGTGGCGCGCGCCGCGCTGGTGCTCGGCAGTGGCAAGAATGTGAAGTCACTGATTACCATCGCCAGTCCGCACCTGGGCACTGTCCGCGCTGAACAGGCGCTGGATATCACGGACATACCTTTTCCCTTCTCCGTGGTGGCAGATTTCTTCGGCGGCAGGACTTATGACATTGCCCGACGTTCCCGTAGCCTGTTTTTCGACCTGGTGCGTCCCTATCCCGGATCTTTCCTGTTCTGGCTGAATGCGCAGCCACACCCGGATATCAGTTATATTTCGGTCGTGCGCGCCCAGACGGGTACCGGTTGGGGGGACTACGTCGTGCCGGCCTACAGCCAGGACATGAACAACGTCGCGGTGTTGCACGGCAGGTCCTCACTGGTCACGATTCCCGGGCAGCATGCGCTTGAGCCTGCTGATGGCAGCGTGATTCTCGACATGCTGGCGGAACCGGCCGCGGCCGCGACCGGTGGTAAATGAGCAGGGAGGAGTCACGGCAGATAATGCTCTGCCATGGATGGCCGTGCAGGTCGCCCTCGGCCTGATTCCGGTCGGTTAATCCTGCCGGGAAACTTTTTGACCGGGTCAACCTCAAACTCACCGGTTAACTGCAATGTGATAAGTTCGTCATTCCGGGAGAAAAGTCGTTTAGCTGCGGAATCCTGTTGTTTATTTTCAACCGGGTAGTCGATTTCTGTATATCTCCGGAATGGCGAAATATGAATTAACCGGGTGGTATCCGGATTCGAGGGGGCATTTCCTGTGTGGAAAAACACGCCGGAGGCATATGGTCGGGTCAGCATTTTGCTGCACTGGCTGATCGCGGCTGCCGTCCCGGGTCTGTTTGGCCTTGGCTTGTGGATGGTCGAACTGGATTATTACGACGCCTGGTATCACCGTGCACCGGAATTGCACAAGGGCCTCGGTGTTTCGCTGCTGGGTATCATGCTGTTGCGCCTTGCATGGCGCAGCGGCAATCCGCAACCGCGGCTGCCAGGGACGCCACTGCAGCAGAGACTCGCCAGTGCCATGCATCGGGCACTGTACGCTGTGTTGTTCGCAGTCATGCTGAGCGGTTATCTTATCTCTACAGCGGATGGCCGCCCGGTTGATGTGTTTGGTGTCATGCAGCTGCCGGCCACACTCAGCGGTATTGAGGGGCAGGAAGACATCGCGGGCCTGTTTCACAGGGTGCTGGCCATGGTCATGATCGGCCTGGTGTGTTTGCACGCCCTGGCGGCACTGAAGCATCATCTGATCGACCATGACAGGACGCTGCTGCGCATGCTGTCTACCAGGCCAACACTGAAGACTCAACGAAAATCCTGAGGGGGTACCATGAAATCCAGACTGCTTTGCGGTGCACTGTTGCTTGCAGGTTGTATGACTGCCGGACTGGTACAGGCTGCCGATTACGTGATCGATACCAAGGGGGCGCACGCCTTTATCCAGTTTCGAATCCCGCACCTGGGTTACAGTTTGCTGCTTGGCCGGTTCAACGACTTCAGCGGGAAGTTCAGTTATGACGAGGAAAATCCGGACGCCGCCAGTGTGGAGGTCCGGATCAAAACGGCAAGCATCGATTCCAATCACGCGGAACGCGACAAGCACCTGCGCGGCGAGGATTTCCTGGATGTGGACAATTACCCGCTGGCAGAATTTGTCAGTACCGGCTACCGGGAAAACCCCGACAGGACCGCTGTCCTGAGTGGCAACCTGACCCTGCACGGGGTAACGCGCCAGGTGCAGATCGCTGTCGAGCCGGTCGGGCAGGGTCCTGATCCGTGGGGTGGCTACCGGATGGGTTTCACCGGGACCACCCGGTTAAAGCTGGCGGATTACGGGATCGACTATGACCTGGGTCCTGCCTCCAGGGAAGTCGACCTGTTCTTTTCCATCGAAGGGATACGCCAGTAATCATCGACAGCGTGCCGTGAATCGGCAAGTTAACCGTGCGTCGCTGGCCTTGCCCGGGGTGTGCAGTACTTCCGGTGCGTGTCCTTGCGGCGGGATTGCAGGGCTGTTGGTTACCGGTGGTGATGCAGCAGGATCAGTGCATCACCACCGGTTATATCCAAGCCTGGTTTGAATCAGGGGTATCAGTTGCCCCACACGTTGGGTTGTGGCTTGTCGGCCTGTTCCAGCTTGCGAATGCGGTCCTTCAGACGCTGGATTTCCATCTGGTCGTCCGTGGTGACGCCCGGGCCGTATCCGGATTGACCGCCGCCAGCGCGACTCGGGTCTGACGGGCCGGTATAGTTGCCACCGTATGACGGGCCGGTATAGCTGCCGCCATACGACGGTGCGCCTGGCGTGGCGTAGTCATATGCCTGCAGTCCCTGGTTCGGGCCTGCGCCATACCCGCCGTAGCCGCCATAACCGGGGGCGCCATAGCCACCGTAGCCGGGGGCACCGTAGCCACCGTAGCCGGGGGCGCCGTAGCCACCGTAACCGGGGGCGCCGTAGCCATAACCGGGTGCACCATAGCCAAGGCCGGGGGGTGGGCCGTAATCGTAGTAATCATCATCGTAGCGGTCACGCTTCTTGTCCCCGCCTACCCACTTGGACGGGTTCATCATGTTGCCCATGTCGAATGCCTGGGCCGGCATGGCAAACAGCAGGCTGGATGCCAGAAAAATACTGCTGAAAATGGCTGGTTTGGTTTGCACTGGGTACTCTCCTCTCACTGGTTATTGTAATCAGACTGCGGATTTGGCAATCCGGCTGCGACTACTTATCGCACTTGGCGCGATTAACGTCAAATTTAACTGTGCCGGCAGTTTGCCTTGCCGTTCGCGAGCCTGTTGTCGCCAAGCGCCGCTGCATCCGGGATAAACCTCTGTCCGCAGGCCGGTGTAGTTCGCTACTGGCGTGAGTCCGTCCCGGCTGTTGCGGGAAAATGCCGGACAAGGTGCTGAATGCAAGGTGCCATATCCTGGTCTATTTGTAACTTTATGTAATTTATATGATTATAGGTCAGGGGTGAAGTGGTGAACGGGCCCTGAAGGCAAGCCTGCTGATGCCGGGCTGTCACCCGCGGCGTTGTGGCAGTGATATAAACGTCACCGGTGCACTATCTCGATTATGGTGTGCCTGACAACCGGGTTTTCCCGGGGGAGGTCGGTACCTTGCTGGGCTACATTTTCCGGATTGCATGGCGCGTCATCTGCTGGGTCGAGCTTGCGGTGTTCACGCTGTTGCTGTACCTGCTGTCATTCCTGCCGCGGTCGCTGCTGCAGACCTTTTACTTTTCCCTGTTCCGCTACTGGGCGCGGGCCTTCGTGCGTGCCCTGGGTGTAGACCTGCGCCTGCACCAGAAAAACCTGCTGCCCCTGCCAGCGCAGTACATCCTGATCGCCAACCACCCTTCGGCTTTCGAGGATATCGGGATACCGGCGCTGTTCCCGGTGCATTCGCTGGCGAAGATCGAGGTGGCTGACTGGTGGCTGGTCGGGCGCATCAGCACCGCCTCGGGTTCCCTGTACGTGCAGCGCGAATCGCGCGAATCGCGCAA
This sequence comes from Gammaproteobacteria bacterium, assembly GCA_050116715.1. Taxonomy (GTDB): domain Bacteria; phylum Pseudomonadota; class Gammaproteobacteria; order UBA9214; family UBA9214; genus UBA9214. Next base: position 1,086 of record JASFOC010000128.1, on the reverse strand, counting down.
TGCCGCAGCGGAGGCCATCGAGCGGGAATTGTCTGCCGGCAGGAATATCGCACTGTATCCAGAGGGTGGCTGCAAGGGGCGCCGTATCTTCGAGGATTTCCGCTACGGCGCCTTCGATATTTCGCTGCGGACCGGCATCCCCATTCTGCCGGTATTCCTGCACTACGAATCCCAGGATGACTTCGAGTGGCGCAGCCCGCAGACCCTGCTGCACAAGATCTGGCACATGATGACAACACAGAACAACCGCGCAAACTACTATGTCTACGACGCCATCGATCCCGTCCAGTTTTCCGACAGGGAGTCCTATGCGGCCTACACGCATGCGAAATACCTGGAATGGCAGGCGCGCTACCTTGACTAGATAACTTCAGCGTCGCCGCTCTGTGTTAAATTCGGCGGCATCAGGTAAAATCCGGCGAGTTCTTGGCGTATTCGACCATCCAACTATACGGAGCATTCAATGATGCAATTTCCTGTTCGTATGTCAGGCCGGGTTCCGGCGGCCATTCTCCCTTTCCTGGCGCTGTTCACCGCGCAACCGGCCATGGCAGACGAGCTGTTGCTGAAAGACGGTTCCCGCCTGCTGGGCAAGGTGCTCAAAAAGGAAGGGGCAACGCTGGAGTTCGAGACTTCCTATGCCGGTGTGATCAAGGTCAGCTGGGACGCTGTCAGTGAATTGCGCGCTGAGGAACCCGTAAAGGTCATGCTTGAAGATGAAACAACGCTTGCGACCGGTGCGATCATGAAAACTGAAGAGGCAACGGTTCTGGAGGCTGAAGCCGACATGCCGGCGCAGAGTGTTGCGCCGGGAACAGTCGCGTATATCAACCCCGAGCCCTGGCGTACCGGCGAGGGCGTCAAGTGGACCGGGCTCGTCAGCCTCGACCTGGAACTTGATCGCGGCAATACCGAAGAGGATGATTTCGAGGCCAGCTTCGATACCAAAATACGTCGCAAGAATGACCGTTTCAGCTTTTGGGGGCAATACGAAAAGGACAAGAGCGATGGCACGGTTACCAAAGAGGAGTGGAAAGAGGCCAATAAATACGACTATTTCCTGTCAGAAAAGTTTTACACTGGTGT
>JASFOC010000127.1:0-6775 GCA_050116715.1 Gammaproteobacteria bacterium | reverse complement strand
CCTGCGATGCCTGTCTCGCGGAGTTGTACGATCCCGCAGACCGGCGCCGGCATTACCCGTTCATCAACTGCACCCAGTGCGGTCCGCGTTACACCCTGATACGCGGCATGCCCTATGACCGGGCCGCCACGACCATGGCCGGGTTTGCGCTCTGCGAACAGTGCCGCGCGGAATACACGAACCCGGCAGACCGGCGCTTCCATGCAGAGCCCGTGGCCTGCCCGGCCTGCGGTCCGGCCCTGGCATTCCACAGCGGCAAGGCGCATTGCCGGGGCAATGCGCCGTCCCTGCAGGCCTGCCTTGCGGCATTGCGCGCCGGCCACATCGTGGCGGTCAAAGGCATCGGCGGCTATCACCTGATGTGCGATGCCCGCAATGAAACGACCATCCTGCGGCTGCGCACGCACAAGCCACGCCCCCACAAGCCCCTGGCAGTGCTGTTTCCCGCGCCGCCTGCGGCACCGCTGCAGCACCTCGAACAGCAGGTCAGGCTGTCACCCGCACAGGCGGAGTTGCTGCTCTCGCCGGCCCGTCCGATCGTACTGGCGCAGCGGCTGCCTGGCAGCGACCTGCCGGAACCGGTCGCCCCCGGCCTGAACGAACTCGGCGTCATGCTGCCCTACAGTCCGCTGCACCACCTGCTGCTCAACGATTTCGGCGGGCCACTGGTCGCCACCTCTGCCAACCTCAGCGGTGAACCGGTACTCACCGAGAATACCGAGGTTGAACTCCGGCTGGCGCATGTCGCCGACGCATTCCTGCACCACGACCGCCCCATCGCTCGCCCCGCAGACGACGCGGTCTATCGCGAACTGCTGGGCCGGCCGCGACCGCTGCGGTCCGGCCGTGGCGCGGCGCCCCTGGAAGACAGCCTGCCGTTCCGGCTGGCGCAGCCGGTGCTGGCGACCGGCGGCCACATGAAAAACACGGTTGCCCTGGCCTGGGATGATCGCATCGTGGTTTCGCCGCATATCGGGGACATGGGCAATGCCCGCAGCCTTGCGGTGTTCGAGCAGACCGTTGCAGACCTGCAGGCCCTGTACGGCGTCACCGCGACCAGACTGCTGTGCGATGCCCACCCCGGCTATGCCACCAGCCGCTGGGCTGCGCGCAGCGGCCTGCCGGTAACGCGCATCTTCCATCACCGGGCGCATGCCGCGGTCGCCTGTGCCGGCGCTGCCGGCCAGGGCGACCGGCTGGTATTCACCTGGGACGGTGTCGGCTATGGCGAGGACGGCACGCTCTGGGGCGGCGAGGCCCTGCGTGGTCGCCCCGGCGCCTGGCAACGCTTCGCCTCACTGCGCCCCTTCCACCTGCCCGGCGGCGAGCGTGCCGGGCGCGAACCCTGGCGCAGCGCCGCCGCGCTCTGCTGGGCAACAGGTCATACATGGAATGGACTGCCGCAGGACGCCGCCCTGGCGCAGCATGCCTGGAAACGCCGCCTCAATACACCACAAACGAGCGCAGCCGGCCGTCTGTTCGACGCCGCCGCCGCCCTCACGGGACTGTGCAGCATGGCCAGCTTCGAGGGCCAGGGACCGATGCTGCTGGAAGCCATGTGCGGGCAGGCAGACGTCGATCCCGTCAAGCTACCGTTGCTGCCCGCTGCCTCGGGCCTGCTGGTCAGCGACTGGGAACCGCTGCTGCCGCTGTTGCTGGATGAATCCCGGCCGGTGATGCAGCGGGCAGCCTGCTTCCATGCCTCGCTGGCACACGCACTGCTCGCGCAGGCACTCGAGGCACGCGCGCAACATGGCATCGAGCACATCGGCCTGTGCGGCGGCGTCTTCCAGAATCGCATACTCACGGAAACCGCCTGCCGACTGCTTGCCGCCGCCGGCTTCGACATCGCCCTGCCGGAGCACATACCGGTCAACGACGCCGGCATCAGCTACGGACAGGTCATCGAATTTGGCAGCCGGGTACAAAACTAGCCGGAAAATCCACCCGGTTTACGTTACGCTGTACGCCGGTTATCGAATCACCACCCCGGAGGAACGGCATGCAACATGTCATCGAGGTTGAAAACATCAGGTGCGGCGGCTGCGCCAACACCATCACCCATTCCCTGGAAAAACTCGCCGGTGTCAGCAGCGTCAGCGTTGATATCGAACAGGGTTGCGTGACTGTCACCACAGACAGGGATGACCGGGAACGGCTGGTCGCCGCCCTGCTGAAAAACGGCTATCCCGAGAAGGGCTCCGCCGAGGGTCTGCAGGCGGCAAAGGCCAAAGCGAAATCCTTCGTCAGCTGCGCCATCGGCAAGCTCGGCTGAGCACTGCCGGCGGGAACGAACACTTGGAAGATACCCATATCACGCTGGCGCACGGCAACGGCGGACGCTTCATGCGCGAGCTGATCGAGGAGGTGTTCGCCCGCCACCTGGCAAACGCCGCGCTGGACGTGCAGGCAGATGCCGTTCCCCTCGATCTCCGCGGCGCGGACCTCATGTTCACGACCGACGGTTTCACGGTGCAGCCGCTGGAATTTCCGGGGGGCAATATCGGCTCGCTGGCGGTGCATGGCACCACCAACGACCTCGCCGTCGCCGGCGCCATCCCGCGCTACCTGAGCCTCAACGCCTTCATCGAGGAAGGCATGGAGATTGCGCAGCTGGATCGCATCATCGCCGCGCTTGCCGCGAGCGCCAGCGCCATCGGGGTGCAGGTCGCGGCCGGTGATACCAAGGTCCTGCGCCGCGGCGAGGGTGGCGGACTGTACCTGGCAACGACCGGGATCGGCATACGCAGCGGTCCGCGTCTGGGACTCGACAACATCCGTGACGGCGATGCCGTGCTGGTCAGCGGCCCGGTGGGTGATCACGGCATCGCGGTGATGCTGGCACGCGAGGAATTCGGCCTGCATGGCGAACTCCGCTCCGATGCCGCAAGCGTCCTGCCGCTGACACAGGCTGCCGCGACGGTCCCGGGGCTGCGCTTCATGCGCGACCCGACCCGGGGTGGACTGGCAACCGTCTGCCAGGAGTTGCTGCGCGCCACGGGCCTGGGGGTGATCCTGCAACAGGCGCAGGTCCCGGTGCGCGACCCGGTGCAGTCGGTCTGCGACATGCTTGGCTACGACCCCCTTTACCTGGCCTGTGAAGGCCGCGTCGTTGCGGTTGTCGATGATGCGCATGCCGATGCACTGCTGCAAAGCTGGCGCAGGCTCCCCTGCGGCAGCGCGGCCGCCTGCATCGGACACCTCTCGGCAACACGCCGGCACGTCGTCCTGCAGACCGGACTGGGCGGCGAACGCCTGCTGGAAGAACTCGAGGATGACCCGCTGCCACGGATCTGCTAGGGCCTGATAATCCTCACCCACCTTGTTCTACCCGGCTGGCTTTACTGGTAACCTTGCGCCCGGCCAACGCCAACAATATCAAACCGAGGTCAGGCACATGAAACTGGAGCACCTCTCCATTGCAACAGGCGTAATGCGCAAGGGGATGACCCTGCGTGATTTTTTCGAAGAGTGCGTGCGCTGCAATGTACCCGGTCTGCCCTACGTCGATGACCAGGACAGGGTTGTCGGCAGGGTCTCGATCCGGGATGTCTACAAGTACATGGCGATCCCGGACCACCTCATCAAGGTCGCGCACCTGCTGGGTGACCATACCAACCAGCTGGACCTGCCGGAAATGAAGGTCAGTGAGACCCTGGACCTGCCGGTGGAAACCTTTCTGCTCGAAAACATTCCCAGCGTCTCGCCGCAATCATCGATCGTGAAAGCGCTGGCCATTATGGAAATGTACAACACCAGCTATGTCTTTCTTATCGAGGACGCCAGGTACTGCGGACTGGTGACACGCATGGTGATCGCACATCGCATGCTGCTGTGCATCCAGGAACAGGAGTCGAAGTCTGAAACCGGCTCCTCTGCCGACAAGCGGCACGATTCCTGCTTTCCACGGGATGAATGAAGAAACCACCATGTAACCCTATTCTCGCGTCAGGCGGTATCCGGGGCATGCTGAACGGCCCCCGGCTGCCACTGGATAGCGCCCCCGGACAAATTCTCACCACAGGTAACAGCGCAGATGGAAACCGTACCTACGAGCTTAACCCCGCAGATGTGGCTGGCGGGTTCAATTCTGGTGGCTGCCTATGTCCTGATATTCAGTGAAGTCATCCATCGCACCCTGGCCGGCATCATCGGTGCGGTGAGCATGGTCCTCGCCGGCATGATCGGCGGCTTTTATACCCAGGCCGATGCAATCGGCGCGGTTGACGCGAATACCATGTTCCTGCTGACCGGCATGATGATACTCGTGGTCTTGCTGCGACCGACCGGCGGTTTCGAATACCTGGCAATACGCATGGCGAAACTCTCCAGGGGCAGTCCGAAGCTGTTGCTGGTATACCTGTCGACTGTCGTCACGATTATCAGCCTGTTTCTCGACAACGTCACAACCGTGCTGGTATTTGCACCGCTTACGGTCGTCATCTGCCGCATGCTGGGGCTCAACCCCATCCCGTTCCTGATGTCCGAGGCACTGCTGTCCGATACCGGCGGCGTGGCGACGCTGGTCGGTGATCCGCCCAACGTCATGATCGGCAGTGCCGCCGGCATCGACTTCAACCAGTTCCTGTTTCACATGGGGCCGATCATCTTCGTCGCCTGGATCGCAACGGTAGCACTGATGTTATTTATGTTTCGCGGCTACCTGACACAACCTATCAAGGATGTCCTTGACCTTGACGAGACCAGGGCATTGAAAGACCGCAAGAGCCTGGTGGCTATCCTGGCATCGATGGGCGTGGTTATCCTGCTGTTTTTCATTCATCACCATTTCGGCCTGTTTCCGGGGTATGTCGCCTGGGTCGGGGTTGCACTGGCGCTGGCGCTGGTACGACCGGACCCGGACGAATTTCTGCGCCAGATCGACTGGTCCGTGCTGATGTTCTTTGCCGGGTTGTTCATCATCGTCGGCGGGGTGGAAGGCTCGGGCCTGCTGGATATGCTAGGTCAGGAACTTGTCGTCATAGCCCAGGACCCTGACAAGCTGCTGCAGACCGCGCTGATATTGCTGTGGGTTTCCGCCTTCCTGAGCGCTGCTGTCGACAACATCCCGTTCACCGTGACCATGATCCCCATCATCACGCACCTGGAGACCCAGGGGGTGGACGTGATGCCACTGTGGTGGGCGCTGGCCCTGGGCGTTGGCCTCGGGGGCAACGGTACGCATATCGGTTCCACGGCCAATGTCATCTGCGTGGCGGAAGCGGAGCGTGCCGGTGATCCCGCGTTTCGTATTTCACCCATGCTCTGGTTGAAAAAAGGCACACCGGTCATGCTGGTCACACTGACCATTGCCAGCATTCTGCTGGCGACCTTCTTCGATTACTACCGGGGCAGCTAGTTCCCGTTAACACACGCCTTGTTTTACCCCTGTAATTCAGGGTAATTCGCGGATCTCGCAGGTTCAGCGGCCCTAATCTGGCCTCGCCTTGATCCATGTCAATTCGAATTGCGGCAAATCGGATAAGAATAAGGCCGTTGCAACCCGGCGGACCCCGGCAACGAGAATCAACCAACAGGGCAGCTATTCCCGCTCCGGCAACAACAGCGATAACGCGGTAACCACCTGGACAAACTCATGACTGCACGACTGGTATTCGATGCTGATCTCATCCGGCGCTACAACCAGAGCGGTCCGCGCTATACCTCTTATCCTACGGTGGCACAGTTTCACGACAGGATCACCGAGGACGATTATCGCAAGTGGGTCCGGCACAGCAACGAGGACCCGATTCCGCGCCCGCTATCGCTGTATTTTCACATCCCTTTCTGCGACACGGTTTGCTTTTACTGTGCATGCACCAAAGTCGTCACCCGGCACCATGATCGTGCAACGGACTACCTGGATCACCTCTGCAAGGAGATCGAACTGCAGGGCAACCTGTTCGATCGCGACCGCCAGGTAGAACAACTGCACTGGGGCGGCGGCACCCCGACCTTCCTGGACAATGCCGGCATCCGCCGGCTGATGAACCGTATTGGCGATAACTTTTCCCTGCGCGACGATGACCGGGGCGAATACTCGATCGAGATTGATCCGCGTTCTGTAGACCACAGCAAACTGCAGGTCCTGCGCGAGGCCGGATTCAACCGCATCAGCATGGGGGTGCAGGACTTCGACCCGGATATCCAGCAGGCGGTAAACCGCATACAAAGCTGGGAAATGACCAAGTCGGTGACCGACTCGGCACGGCAACTGGGTTTCGGCTCGCTGAATATCGACCTGATGTACGGACTGCCGCTGCAATCGGTGAAGACCTTTGCCGAGACCCTGAAGGCAACCGTTTCCATCGATCCCGACAGGATCGCGGTTTACAACTACGCCCACCTGCCGGCACGCTTCAAGCCGCAACGGCGCATCAACGATGCCGACCTGCCATCCCCGGATGTCAAGCTCGATATTTTGCAGCACACCATCAACTACCTGACCGATTCCGGCTATGTCTACATCGGCATGGATCACTTTGCCAAACCCGATGACGAGCTGGCCATCGCACAGCGCAACGGAACCCTGCACCGGAATTTCCAGGGCTATTCAACGCATATTGACTGCGACCTCGTCAGCATGGGCATGTCGGCGATTGGCCGCGTGTGTGACAACTATGTCCAGAACGTGCGCACCCTGGAGCAGTACTACAACATGCTCGAGGCCGGCAAGCTGCCACTGGAACGCGGTATCGAGCTGGAACCCGATGACCTGCTGAGGCGCGAGATCATCACCCTGCTGATGTGCCACTTCAAACTCGACACCAGGGCG
>JASFOC010000126.1:0-6815 GCA_050116715.1 Gammaproteobacteria bacterium | reverse complement strand
TGGGAGAGTGCCCTGGGCGGCGAGGCGGGTGTTGCAGACATGACCGAATACGTTCTCGGCCTCAGTGGCCGCAATGTCGATACCGAGGCCGCTGCCCGCGGTGGTGAAAAATTTGCGATGCTGTGCGCTGCCTGCCATGGCGCGGACGGTACCGGCAATCAGGCGCTGGGTGCCCCCAACCTGACTGATAATATCTGGCTCTATGGCGGCTCCAGTACAAGTGTCGCCGAGACCATTGCCAAGGGCCGCAACGGGGTCATGCCGGCGCATGCAGAGTTCCTCGGCAAGGACAAGGTGCATCTGCTGGCGGCCTACGTTTACAGCCTTTCAACCGGACAGGAGAGCATCGAGGAATAGCAGGCCGTTGTTGGCCGGCAAACACCCGGTGTAGGATAGCTCGCGTGGCAGAGAAAAGAATTCCGCGTGTACAGAAGTGTATTGCAGTCCTGTGGCCATCGTTCATGGTGGCGATAGTCGCCACGGGGCTGTTTTTCTCGGCCTTTGACCCTGTCGACCTGTTTCCCTTTGGCAAGGAAACGGGCATCAGCCGTCTTGGCGTGTATACGCTGGGTTTCTTCGCTTTCTGGCTCATCACCGCCGTGTCCGGCGTCGGTACCCTGTATTTCGCTGTCACCAACTGCCTGCGCGCCAACGCCGACAAACAACCCTAGGGGGTGATATGGATGCCCCGGAATCCAAAGGGACTGCCGCGCCCCGGCAATCCGACGAGCAAGTAACCCAGTCTCTCTACGCCAAGCAGGAAAAGATCTACCCGCGTGAAGTGCACGGTCTGTACGCGCGCCTCCGTACCCTGGGCGTGCTCGGCTTGCTCGGCATTTACTATATAACGCCCTGGCTGCAGTGGGACGGCCACCAGGCGGTACTGCTGGACCTGCCGGCTCGCAAGTTCCATATTCTCTGGTTCACCTTCTGGCCGCAGGATTTCATCTACCTGGCCGCCCTGCTGATTCTCGCCGGCCTGACCCTGTTCTTCGTGACCGCCATCGCCGGTCGCATCTGGTGCGGCTATGCCTGTCCGCAGACCGTCTGGACCGAGGCATTCCTCTGGATCGAACGCAAGGTCGAGGGTGACCGCATGAAGCAGAAGAAGCTTGATGCGCTGCCGATGAATGCCCGCAAATTCCGTATCAAGACGACCAAGCACGCGATATGGCTGCTGTTTTCCCTTTGGACCGGGTTTACCTTCGTCGGCTATTTCTCGCCGATCTTGGAGCTTGGCAGGAACGTCCTGACGTTCAACCTCGGTCCGTGGGAAACCTTCTGGATCATTTTTTACGGCTTCGCAACCTATGGCAATGCCGGCTGGATGCGTGAGCAGGTCTGCAAGTACATGTGTCCCTATGCGCGCTTCCAGAGCGCCATGTTCGACAAGGACACCCTGATCATCTCCTATGACGAACTGCGCGGCGAACCGCGGGGATCACGCAAGCGCAGCACGGATCGCCAGGCGGCCGGGCTCGGTGACTGCATCGACTGCACCCTGTGCGTGCAGGTGTGCCCGACCGGTATCGACATCCGCAAGGGGCTGCAGTACGAATGCATTGCCTGCTCGGCCTGCATCGATGCCTGTGATGACGTGATGGACAAGATGAACTATCCCCGGGGGCTGATCCGCTACACCACCGAGAATGCCCTGGAAGGACGGAAGTCGCATATTATCCGTCCGCGTGTCGTGATTTATGCCATCTTCCTGGCCGTTATCATGGCGCTGTTCACCTACTCCATCAGCCAGCGCGTGTCACTGGGTCTGGATGTGATCCGTGACCGCAACCGCCTGTACCGGGAAACGAATGAGGGCCTGATAGAGAACGTTTATATCCTCAAGGTGCTCAACATGGACGCGGCTGCCCATAATTACGAATTGCGGGTCAGTGGTATCGAAGGGCTGCAGATGTATATGGATGTGCCGGAAATCCACGTGGCAGGCGGCGACGTGCTCGAGCTTCCCGTGCGCCTGCGCGCTGACGAGTCAGAACTGCGGGACCGCAGCACCGAAGTGGTCTTTGAGCTGGTTGCAACCGACAATCCTGACCTGTCCGTGACTGAGCATGCCCGCTTCCTGGGGCCGCGCTGACACCACATTATGCAGGTAAACCAATATGACTATGATCACCATGGCTGAAACGAGACGCTGGTATGCCGAACCCTGGGTCTGGCTGCTGATTGCCTTGCCGATGACTGCTGTCATCGGTGGCATGATTACCATCTACCTGGCGGTCACGACCAGTGACGGGCTGGTCGTCGATGACTACTACAAGCGCGGCAAGGCAATCAACATGGACCTGGCGCGGGACGCAGCCGCTGCCACGCATGGCCTGCGGGCGCGGCTGGACTTTGATATGGAAAGTCGCCGCATCCTGCTGACGCTGGATTCGCATGACCGGCAGCAACCGTCACAGGTAAAGTTTTCCCTGCTGCACCCGACGCGCCCGGGTAATGACCAGGTGATATTGCTGCAGCCGGCAGGCCCGGACGGTTATGCCGGTACGCTGCAGGAAGTGCGGGACGGCAACTGGTACCTGCAACTGGAGGCGGATGACTGGCGCCTTTCGGGGACCTTGCAGAGGCCGCGTGACAGCGTGGTCGTCCTGACACCTGCAGTGCCTGCCCCTGCTGCGCCATAATGCGGCATTCCGTCGCAGCACAGACTGCTCTCCGTCATGCTATTGTTCACCGCCGGGCGCTGTTGTCTGCCCGGCAACCTGTGACGCCGCCACTGCATCACTGGTCGCCAGGCGGTTTCCCGTAGTAACCGACCGGGACAGGCATTCACCCTGGTTTTTCTTCGTGCAGGCTGCAGCCCTGCTGCAGGTTTTTGGCTTTGAACCGTTCCAGTCATGAATATTGAGTCCCTGACAGCCGCGTTCCTGGTTGGCCTGCTGGGTGGCACCCATTGCCTTGGCATGTGTGGTGGTATCGTGGGTGCGCTCTCAACCGGCCTGTCCGCACCGCTGCGGGAATCCCGCTGGCGCTACCTCGCGGCACAACTTGCCTACAACGCCGGGCGTATCGGCAGTTATACGTTTGCCGGCCTGCTGGTGGGTGCATTTGCCGGACAGGTGGGTGAAGCAGGCGTGCTGCAGGGGATGCCGGTTGGCCGTTACCTGGCCGGTGTCATCATGATCCTGTTCGGGATCTACCTTGCCGGCTGGTGGCATACCCTGCTGTTCCTGGAGAAGGCCGGCGCCCGGCTCTGGAAACATCTGGAACCCGTAGGCCGGCGCTGGCTGCCTGTACGCCATGCCGGCCAGGCCTTTTTGCTTGGACTGGTCTGGGGCTGGTTGCCCTGCGGGATGGTCTATGCTGCACTGGCCATGGCGCTGGCCAGCGGTAGCGCGGCAGGTGGTGCGGCCACCATGCTGGCCTTTGGCCTGGGCACCCTGCCGACCCTGTTGACAGTGGGGTTGGCGTATAATGCCCTGCGACGCTTTCTCCAGGACCCCCGGGTCCGGATGGTTGCCGGTATCTTGGTGATTTTGCTGGGTCTTGTGATGTTGCTGGCTGCCCCGGGCGGGCATGGCGGGCATATGGGGCATCAGCATCACTAGTGCCGGGGCAGGCGGGTCCGCTAATATTAGAAACACAATATATAGTGTTTCACTGTTATGGCGCACTGATCCGTATTTTCCCTTATTGACTTTTCTAAAAACATATTAACCGTATGTTAATTAAGAATAATAATGCCAAAATAAAATTGGCTTGACAGCTCGGTTAGAGCTGCCTAATCTCTCTACCCCGGACACAACATGTTGTGTTCCCGCCGAAACCTGGTTACCTGCAGGCGTGATCTTCCGGATGCAGGTTTTCAGCAGCATTTCTAATAAATAGTGAAGAACAAGGGAGGCACACGCCGCATGACGACTACCGCGTATCTCAAAGCAGTACCTGCCAGCGTTGCAGAAATTCCACTGCAACCGGCGTCGCAGGATATCTGGGAGAAGAAATATCGCCTGGTATCCAAGGACGGGGTGGCGATCGATGACAACATCGATGCTACCTATCAGCGCATCGCCCGGGCGCTGGCGGATGTCGAACAGACACCGGAACTGCGTGAGACGTGGTATCAGGAATTTCTGTGGGCATTGCGCCATGGCGCCATACCGGCCGGGCGTATCACCTCGAATGCCGGTGCACAGGAACACAAGCCGGCAACATCCACCATCAACTGCACCGTGTCCGGGACTGTGCAGGATTCCATGAACAACATCCTCGAGAAGGTGCACGAGGCAGGCCTGACGCTGAAGGCGGGCTGCGGCATCGGCTACGAGTTCTCCACGCTGCGTCCCAAGGGTGCCTATGTCTCCGGAGCGGGGGCCTATACCTCCGGTCCCCTGTCATTCATGGATATCTATGACAAGATGTGTTTCACCGTGTCCTCGGCCGGCGGCCGCCGCGGTGCGCAGATGGCGACGTTTGACGTCGGTCATCCCGATGTCATGGATTTCATCCGCGCCAAGCGCGAGGACGGGCGCCTGCGGCAGTTTAACCTGTCGTTGCTCATTACCACCGAATTCATGGACGCCGTCAGGAGCGACAGCGACTGGAAGCTGGCATTCCCGATCAGTCGCCAGGAACAGGACGATTCCACCGATCTGAACGATGCGGCGCGCGTGGTGTGGCGCGAATGGCCCTACAAGGGCGATTACATCGCCAACAACGCCGGGCTGGTGGCCTGCAAGGTCTACAAGACGGTTCCCGCACGGCGTCTGTGGGACATGATCATGGCCTCCACCTACGATTTCGCGGAGCCGGGTTTCATCCTGATCGACAAGGTCAACGAGATGAACAATAACTGGTTCTCCGAAAACATCCGTGCCACCAATCCCTGCGGCGAACAGCCGCTGCCACCGTACGGTTCCTGTCTGCTGGGTTCGGTCAACCTGACCAAGTTCGTGCGCAACCCGTTTACCGACAAGGCCGAATTCGACTGGGAGGAATTCCGCAGGGTTGTCGCTGTATTCACGCGCATGCTGGATAACGTGGTCGAGATCAACGGTCTGCCGCTGGATGGCCAGCGCGACGAGATCCTGCGCAAGCGCCGCCACGGCATGGGTTTCCTGGGGCTGGGCTCGACGGCAACCATGCTGTGCATGCGTTACGGTGAGCAGGAATCCGTGGAATTTACCGAGCGTGTCAGCCGTGAACTGGCGCTGACCGGCTGGCGCATGGCGCTGGACCTGGCGAAGGAAAAGGGGCCGGCACCCATCATGGAGGAAGACTTCGACGTGACCGAGGAGATGCTGCGCAAGCGTCCTGAAATGCGCCGCGACGGTTACCTGCCGGGAGACAAGGTCAAGGGCAAGGTACTGCACGCGAAGTACAGCCGCTACATGCAGCAGGTCGCCACGGAGGCGCCGGAACTGGTCCGGGGCCTGGCTGAACATGGCGCCCGCTTTACGCATCACAGCTCCATTGCCCCGACCGGCACGATTTCCCTGTCGCTTGCCAACAATGCCAGCAACGGTATCGAGCCCAGTTTCGCGCATCACTATTTCCGCAACGTGATTCGGGAAGGCCGCAAGACCAAGGAGAAGGTGGATGTGTTCTCGTTCGAGCTGCTGGCCTATCGCGAACTGGTGAATCCGCAGGCCAGCGCCAGTATGGATGACAGCAGCGACGGGTTGCCTGACTATTTTATTGCCGCAGACAATGTCACGCCGAAGCAGCACGTGGATATCCAGGCGGCTGCGCAGAAGTGGGTGGATTCCTCCATCTCCAAGACAGCCAACGTGCCGACGGATTACCCCTTCGAGGACTTCAAGGACATTTACCGGTATGCCTACGAGAAGGGCCTGAAGGGCTGCACCACGTTCCGTTTCAATCCGGAGGCCTTCCAGGGCGTGCTGGTGAAGGAGCAGGATCTGGAGAATACCGTTTACGAGTTCACCCTGGATGACGGCTCCACGGTCAGCCTGAAGGGTAACGACGAAGTCGAGTATGACGGCGAGACCCACAGTGCGGCGAACCTTTACGATGCCCTCAAGGAAGGGTACTACGGCAAATTCTGAGCAGTCGGCACACAACGAACACGCAGGAGCAGAACATGGCAATTCGCATCGACAAGAAAATCGTGGACTACCGGGTAGGAGGCAAGGACGAATCGCAGCAGCCGGCCGCAGTCGTCGAGCCGGAAGACAACGTGGTCCAGCTGCATGAAAAGCTGGAACGTCCTGACATGCTCATCGGGTCGACCTACAAGGTCAAGACGCCGCTGTCCGAGCATGCCCTGTATGTCACCATCAATGACATCATTCTCAACCACGGCACGCCGAACGAGCTGCGCCGGCCTTTCGAGATATTCATCAACTCCAAGAACATGGACCACTTCCAGTGGATCGTGGCGCTGACACGGATTATCTCTGCCGTGTTCCGCAAGGGCGGGGATGTGACCTTCCTGGTGGAAGAGCTGCGCTCGGTATTCGATCCGCGCGGCGGCTATTTCAAGAAGGGCGGTAAATACATGCCGTCGCTGGTTGCGGAGATCGGTGACGCCATCGAGTGCCACATGCGCATGATCGGGCTGCTGAAGGACGATGGCCTCGACGAGCACCAGAAGAAGCTTGTGCAGGAAAAGCGCGCCCAGTTCGAGGCGGCCTCGGGCAGCGCGGATGATGCGGGCGGCGGTGACTTTCCCGAGGGTTCGCAGTTGTGCGCCAAGTGCCACACCCGGGCGGTGATCCAGATGGACGGCTGCCTGACGTGCCTGAACTGCGGCGACTCCAAGTGCGGCTAGTTTAGTCCGCAACGCTGCCGGGTTAGTACCTTTGGCCCATTGTGTCGCAGCCTCCGCTTGG
>JASFOC010000125.1:0-6855 GCA_050116715.1 Gammaproteobacteria bacterium | reverse complement strand
GCTTCGATCGCCGGCGGCGTGAAGCGCAGCGCCGCATTGGGAATCAGTACCGCATCCCGCAGTTCCTGCACCGTGATGACCGCGGTGGCGGTCATACCCGGGCGCAGCGCCAGGTCCGAGTTGTCCACCGCAAGTACGGTCTCGTAGGTGACCACGCCTTCCACGGTCCTCGGCGCAAAGCGCACCTGGGTGATATTGGCCGGGAAGCTGCGCCCGGGCCAGGCATCCACGCTGAACTCGGCGGCCTGGCCCTCGCTGACCCGGCCCACGTCGGCCTCGTCCACGGCCACGTGCAGTTCCATCTGGGCCAGGTCCTCGGCCAGGGTAAACAGGATGGGTGCCTGCAGTGAGGCCGCCACCGTCTGGCCCGGCTCGATCTGGCGCAGCAGCACCAGCCCGTCTATGGGGGAGCGGATCTCGGCCTTGGCCAGTTCGGTCTCCCTGCCGCCGAGGGTGGCGCGCGCCTCCGCCACCTGCGCCTGCGCACTGGCCTCTGCGGCCTGTGCCCGCGCATATGCCGCACGTGCCGCATCAAGGTCTCCGGTTGCACACAGCTGGCGCTCGGCCAGCTTCTCGCAGCGCTCGAAAGCCAGCCGTGTTTCCTGCACGGTGGCCCGCGCCTCCCTGACCTTCGCCTCGCTGGACTGCAGCGAGGCGCGTGACTCCAGCACCTGCGCACGCAGGCGGTCGGTGTCCAGCCGCGCCAGCACCTGGTCGCGCTGTACCTTGTCATTGAAGTCCACCAGCACCGCCTTGATGATGCCTGACAACTCGCTGCCCACGTCCACCTGGTTGACCGGCTCAAGTGTACCCGTGGCAGTAACGGTCACCGTGAGGTCGCCCCGCTGCACTGCGGCGGTTTCGTAGCGCAGTGCGGACTCCTCGTCCGGCAGCAGCCATAGAAGTGCGCTGCCCGCCAGCAGCAGCACGGCAATCGCGATGACCAGCCAGCGCAGGCGGTGCTGCCGGGACGAGTGCTCACCCACGCTCAGGACGTCGTGGATGTCATCATGTGGGTGTGATTCGTTTGTGGACATTCCTGTGTGACCCGGCCCGGGATGAATAATTCCGGCTAGTAAAGAGAAGGCAGCCGTGGCATACGCAGCCAGCTACCGGGAGCCCTGGAACCTGTTCACCTGGGCCAGGCTTACCTGGATGAATCCCGGCAGGTTTCCCGGTACGCAGTGAAACAGGATGGATCAGGGAACCTGGATTCCTGACACGAGGTTTCAGACCAGGTCAGCACAGACAAGTGATACCACTTGTCACGCCACCGGTTTTCATCGCGGCCCTTGACCTCGCCGCTGTCGCCGGCCCATACCCCGCCCGCCGCCATTGCTGCCGCCGCTTGCCACACAACGCTGGAATGCCGGCAGGTGGTTCTCTCTTGATGCCCGCTGCAGTTGCCTGAGTACCGACTGGACATCCGGGTACTGCGTAGTTGCGTCGAGCAACCTTGCATACATGTCTGCATTGGCGATTTCTGCCTGAACACCGGCGTTGCACGCCTCCAGGACAGAGGCGGGTGCTTCAACACGCGATTCCCAGTCATCCTCGGGAACCGGTATGCCGTATTTCCGGAACAATGGCAGCAATGCCTGTATGTGCCGACTCTCGGCCTCGACTATGTTCACGAATGGCCGCACCTCGCCAAACTTCTCAATGACACGACAATACATCGCACGCGCCATGTATTCATCATTGATTGCTTCTACAAGTACACTGCCAAGATCCGCTGTCATGGACTCGCTCCGGAATGCCCGCATGGTGATGTGCAGTTGCCTGACTGACGGATACCCCTGCTGTCCATACCCGTCTACGCCATATTTTGACATCTCCTTGACCCGCTGTCTGCTCTGAAGCGCTTCAGGCCCTGATCCTTGCAGAACCCGGATGTTCGCAGCGCACTTGCTGTCTTGTGCAAGCGCAGCAGCGCAGCGCTGAAATCGCCCCAGCTGCAACGGCTGCTGGTGTTCTACACAACCCGGGGTGAACGGCAGTTGTCGGCGCAGGTCGCCGTTCGCTCCTGTATACGCAAGCGCTAGTGCAGGGCTGAGCCGGTATCCGGCCCGGCCCCGGAGTGTCCCTGCAGTGTCAGCAGGCCGCAGCGAACCTGACTACGCAACCTCGACAGTCACCTTTCTGCGGCGACCATGTTTCGCTTTCGGCAACTCCACACGCAGCACGCCGTTTGTGTAGCTTGCCCGGGCATTCCCGGTCTCCACCTCCCCGGGCAATGGAATTGCGCGTTCGAAGCTTCCGTAGGCGCACTCGGTTATGTGGTAACGGCCCTGCGTGCGTTCGCGCTCGATCTGTTTCTCGCCGCGGACCACCAGGTAGTCGTCCAGTACCTGCAGATCGAAGCTGTCTTTCTCCATTCCAGGTGCCTCAAGGCGCACCACGATCTTGTCGTCGTCATCGAACACTTCGGAAGCCAGCACACCCCAGCCGGTACTCCGCGTCGCGAGTTCCTTGCCGACGTCTCCTGCAAAGTCTTTCTTACCCGGTGTGAACCGGGTAATGGCGCCCGCAGCTCGCCGGTACAGGCGCTGCCATCCGTTGATGACCGAATCCCAGGCCTCGTTCAGGCCCTCGCGCAGTTGTTGAAATGTGGACATAATCTACCTCCTTCCAAACGACTCCAGTTCGCGCTTCAACCGGCTTCAGGATGACCGCTGGAAGCACCATGACTTTCATCCATGCGGTGCCGCATGGCCGGGGTGACGCCGACCCGCAACCCGCCATGAATGAGTAGTACCTATCTCAAAATCGCTTGAAGCAACCTCACATTGTCATGCCCGCGAACGCGGGCATCCAGAAACCCGGTAAAATACTGGATTCCGGCCTGCGCCGGAATGACGACAATCTTGGCCTTGATCGATTTCTTGATTTTGAGAGAGGTTCTAGCCACGCGCAGCTGCAGCACCCCGTGGACCAGCGAATTCCCGCCCGCTGATTCCATGCCAGAGCCGGGCGCCGCCCGCGACCAGCGCCAGCGCGCCGAATGCGATGACACTGGCCGGGGTCAGGTAAAAGCCGCAGCCAGTGCCCAACGTAGCGAAGCAGACCATGCTGTGTCCGCACACCAGCAACCCGGCCCATCTCAGCGAGCATCTCCTGTCCAGTCGATGCATCCATCGGTACCCGGTCTCCTCTGACTGTTTACCCTGGCGAGTCGTTTCCCCCCGCAACCCGCCAGGAGAACGCCTGGCACCCTGGCCGGTTGCGTCCAGGTCAGAACATTTCTGTCAACTGCGCCTTGATCTTGTCGAACCAGCCCTTGCCGCCCTTGCCACCGGCGGTCTTGTGCTCGATCTGGTCTAGCTGCGCATACATCGGTTTGAATACCTGCTTCGTCCCGTAGCCCAGCAACTCGGCCATCTTTAACTGTTGCCGGGCATCCTTGAGCAGGCTCGCAAGGGTTTCATTGTCTTCGCTGGTACGTTCTTCATTTTCCGCCAGTGACTCGGCGTTCGCGAGCAACTGCTCGGCGCGAAGTACCGGCAGAGGAATGACTTCCTCTGTGATCACCAGGGTATTGAGCGCCGCCTGCAGGCCGGCCCGGGCAGCATCGATGTCTCCTGCATCGATCAGTGGTGTAACAGCCTTGATGGCATCCGGATACGTTGCCAGCGGAATGTTGGTGGTCCGGATCACGATTTCGCTGGCCAGGTTTGCCATCAGCGGCCGCGCCAGCTGGATTTCGCCCGCTTCCAGGTAATCTTCCGCTTCATCGATGACAGCCCTGATCGTGTCGAGGCTGGCCATCAGATCATAGGTCACGACATCAACACCCACCGGCGCCAGCGCCAGTTCCGGATCGCGTGCCAGGATCAGTTCCAGCTTGCCGGTCGCCGCCTCCAGTGCCTTCAGGGCCTCATCGGTTTTATTTTCTTCGAGGTCGCCAAGGGCTGTCTCGGTCTGATCCAGCGCAGCTGTTGCCTCGGCAATGATTTTCTTACGCTTTTCTGCGGCCTTGTTGACGGACGCTTCATCTATCCGGGGCTGCACCGACTCGGTCGCCGGCGTCTTTGCCTGCGGCTCTGCCGGTAGCGAGGAATCTTCGGCAAATACCGTGGTTGATGCAGCAAAGCCCAGGCTCAGCAGGAGGACGTACAGGGGCTTGCAAGAAAATTTTTTCATGTCATTTCTCCTCACCATGTGTCGGGGTTAACGGGTTACCAATCAGCCAGCGCCGTCTTCGATAGCCGCAACCGGCCCGGGCAGGCCTGCCGGCTTGCAGCGCGTCGGCGCCGGTCCCAGCGGGAAAAACCCGCAGAGAAATTCGCGGGACTGCTTGCCGCTTCAAAGTGCTTGCCATGATCTTTTCCCGGCGTCATTACCGGTCCATGCGGCGTCGGGTGGCGCATCTGACGCGCGTAAAATGTGCGTGAAAAATTGACCAGGCCCCGGTGGGTTGCTGTCAGTTCCAGGCATTCGGCAGCTGCAGTTGCCTCCGCGACGCACTCATCCCGGGCATCCGGGTCCAGCAGGGAGTCTTGCGCGCCGGTTTCGAGGATTTGATCTGCAATCCGGGGTGCCATATCCCCTCCTGGCCTGGTTCACGGGTGGTCGCGTTACCATGAAAACAGCGAAAAACATGCCAACAAAAATATTTTCAGCAAGTACCGCGGGTTATAAATCCCACGTTGTGGACACAGCCGGCGATGCGGCCAGCATGGCCACTGCCGGAGACGGCAAACCGGCCAGTCTGACCGGGCGCGGGATGCGGGAAGCCAGCTGTATCGTTCAGCGCAAGCCGGGGTTACGCCGCGCGGGATTCCTGTCACGACCGCCGGTGTCGCCCTTGCCAGTGGCGAGCCAGCTATGCAGCAACAGCAGAAGGCGTGCATCACTGTATGCAGATCCATGCGATTCACTCGCCGGCAAACGTCAAGTACCCTCCACCAGGCAGGCGGTTGCCTGCTCCAGCGCCCCGCGATCGCCTTTCAGCAGCAGCACATCCCCGGCGCGCAGTCTTGTATCCAGCAGCCGGCCGGGCACGCGCAAGGCACCACGGCGTACATCGACCAGTTCAACCCCCTGTTCCACGAGACCCAGTTCATGCGGGGTTCGGCCAGCCGCGTGGTGCGCATCCGTGATCACGATAGCCTGTACCTGCTCGGGATAATCCCGGGCCTGTTCGGCAGCTGTCGTTTGCGCAGTGTCATGGAAAAAAACGCGCAACGCGGCATAATCCTCGGCACGGATGCGATTCAGGCGCGACTCCACCTTCGATGGCGGCACATTCAGCATAATCAGCAATTGCCCGGCAAAAGCCAGGCTGCTCTCCAGGCCCTCGGGAAACACCGTGGCCCCCGCCTCGATCAGGGCCTCGTCATCGCGGCCTCGCGTGCTGCGCACCAGCACCGGCAGATCAATACCCAGGCCATGCACCTGCTGGACGATGCGAGCCGCCAGTGCCGCATCGTCGATGGTAATCGCCAGCGCCCGCGCCCGTTCAATCCCCGCGGCACGCAATACACCGGGCTGCGCAACATTCCCGAACAGAACCGGTTCGCCGGCAGCCGTGGCCTGGCGAATGCGCTCGGGGTCAAGGTCAAGGGCCAGCGCCGGGATGCCCTCCCCGGCCAGTATGCCCACCAGGTTCTGGCCCATGCGGCCGAAACCGCAGACAATCACATGCTGCTCGAAGTCACTGCTGGCTTCGGCGATATGGGCCTCGGTGTCCAGCGCGAGCACCTGCCGCTGCGTAGTCAACCAGCCGCCAAGCCTGCTATTGAAACGTACCAGCACGGGCGCAAGCACCATACTCAGGACCACGCCAGCCAACACCGGCTGTGCCTGTGCGCTTTCCAGCAGCCCCAACGCGAGGGATGTCGAGATCACCAGCAGGCTGAACTCGCCCCCCTGAGCCAGACTGATTGCAACGCGCCTGGCATCACGGGCCGTATGTCCGAATGCGCGCACCAGCGGCACCAGGATGATGGCCTTACCGACCACCAGTGCAAGCAGGACCATCGCCACGGCCGCAGTCCTGTCGACCAGCACCGAGGGTTCGAGCTGCATGCCGATCGTCGCGAAAAACAACCCCAGCATGAGATCCCGGAACGGCCTGATATCGGCCTCGACCTGGTGTCGAAACACCGTCTCACCCAGCAGCATGCCCGCCATGAACGCACCGAGGGTCGGAGACAGACCGATCACGTCAGATGCTGCCGCCGCAGCCAGGGCCAGCAGCAACGCAGTGAGCATGAACAGTTCCAGCGACCGTGTCGAAGCCACCCAGTGCAGGATCGGTGGTAACAGGCGTCTGCCGACAAGCACCAGGGCAAAGAAAACCAGCGCCAGCTTGACCAGCGCCAGCGCAAGGGCACCGCTCAGTTGGCTCGGGCCTGTTGTAAAGACAGGCAAAACGACCAGCAGGGGAACCGCGGCGATGTCCTGAAACAGCAGTATCCCGGTAGCGACCCGCCCGTGAGGCGCGGGCAATTCCAGTTGCTCACCCAGTTGCTTCAGCACGATGGCAGTCGACGACATGGCAAGCGCGGCGCCAACGACAAATGCATGCAGAGGGAGAAGCCCCCACCACCAACCCGCCAGGCCGAACAGGACTGTTGTCAACAACACCTGCACGCCGCCCAGCCCCAGCACCAGGCGCCTGGAGGCCATCAGCCTGGGCAGGGAAAACTCCAGGCCAATGGTGAACATCAGCAGCACAACACCCACCTCGGCCAGCAGGTTCGTGGCCGAACCCGCGGGCAACCAGTCCAGGCCAAACGGACCGACCAGTACACCGGCGGCCAGGTAGCCAAGGATTGGCGACAGTCCGAAGTACTGAAGTAGCGCAACCAGGGCGGTGCCGACTGCCAGCACAACGACCAGTTGAATTGC
>JASFOC010000124.1:0-6859 GCA_050116715.1 Gammaproteobacteria bacterium | reverse complement strand
ACGGATATTGTCATCGCGTCAACCAAGGCCTATATCAACGCGCTGAACAGGATTATCCAGCGGGATGATCGTGAGCACCCGCAACTGGGCGATGTTTGAAGCGGCGGGACTGATACGTGAACAGGCGGTTGCAGAATGCATATCTCAGCGCGATGGGGGTCCGGCAATGGGTCGCCCGGGACGCGCCTGCCGTGCCGGATGAGGCGGCGCCCATGGTGTCATCCGTGGCGCCTCCCGGGGCCGGGGTTGCACTTGAAGAGAATCCTGTTGCCACCCTCGATTGGGCGGCACTGCAGCAACGGGTGGAGAACTGCACCCGTTGTCCGCTGCATGAAACACGTACCCGGACCGTTTTCGGAACCGGTAACCGTAACGCAGACTGGCTGATTATCGGTGAGGCACCGGGGCGTGATGAAGATCGTGAAGGGGAGCCGTTTGTCGGGCGTGCAGGCAAGTTGCTCACGGAAATGCTGTTTGCTGCCGGATACCAGCGCGAGGATGTATACATCGCGAATATTCTCAAGTGCCGCCCGCCGAACAACCGGGACCCGTCACCGGAAGAAGTCGCCTGTTGCCATGCTTACCTGGAACGCCAGATCGAGCTTATCCAGCCTGCATTGATACTTGCGGTAGGCCGGATTGCAGCCCACAATCTGTTACATAGCGATCTGCAGGTGGGACGATTGCGGGGCAGGGTGCACAGGTACGGACAGCGGCAGATTCCCCTGATCGTAACCTATCACCCTGCTTATCTGCTGCGCTCTCCGCTGGAGAAACGCAAGGTCTGGGATGATCTGCAACTGGCGCAGGAGACTTACAGGAAATACCTGGCCGGTATAACCGACAATAACTGACAATAACTGAAAGGCAGCCAAAGGGCTGATCTGTATGAGTGCGATACTGAAAGAACCCGCCTTGAACTTCCGGCCCATGCGGGAGGCCGACCTGCCAGATATCATGGAAATCGAGCGCAAATGCTATGAGCACCCCTGGTCAGCCACGATTTTCAGTGACTGCATGCACGCCGGCTACAGTTGCTGGGTGTGCGGCAGGGGCGGGATTATTGAAGGCTACGGGGTGATCAGCGTAGCGGCCGGCGAGTCCCACCTGCTCAACCTCTGCATCCGGGACAACTCGCGGCGCCAGGGTCTCGGCAGGAAATTACTCAGGCACCTGATAGCAATCGCTCGCAGACATGATGCCGAAGTGGTCTTTCTGGAGGTACGGCCTTCCAATGACTCGGCACGCCAGCTGTATGCCAGCGAAGGCTTCAATGAACTGGGGGCCCGGCGTGATTATTACCCCAGAGGCGGTGGTCGCGAGGATGCCCTGATACTCGGGCGGGCGCTGTAGCCGGCGCACTTCCATTTCCGGAGCTTGTCCGTGGGCGATCTGCGGCATGTTTTCAGGTAGAATAACGGATTTTTCACGGAACCCCGGTCCCCGGTCAATATATGAGCAGTCTGGAGCAAGAAGCCGCCCGGCGCCGCACCTTCGCGATCATTTCCCACCCGGATGCCGGCAAGACAACCCTTACCGAAAAGCTGCTGCTGTTCGGTGGGGCTATCCAGCTTGCCGGGACGGTCAAGGGGCGCAAGGCTGCGCGCCATGCGACATCCGACTGGATGGAGCTGGAAAAACAGCGCGGTATCTCCGTTACCTCGTCGGTGATGCAGTTTCCCTATGGCGATGCCATCGTCAACCTGCTGGATACGCCGGGTCACGAGGATTTTTCGGAAGACACCTATCGCACGCTGACGGCGGTCGACTCCGCCCTGATGGTGATTGACTGCGCCAAGGGCGTGGAGACGCGCACGATCAAGCTGATGGATGTCTGCCGGCTGCGGGATACGCCGATCTTCACCTTCATCAACAAACTGGATCGCGAAGGACGCGACCCTGTCGAATTGCTGGATGAGATCGAGGACATTCTCGCCATCAAGTGCGCACCGGTAACATGGCCGGTCGGCATGGGCAAGCGATTCAAGGGTATCTATCACCTGCTGGAAGACACGACTCACCTGTATGCCGGTGGCAGGAGCGATATCCGTCAGGATGCCCGCGTTGTCCGTGGACTGGATAACCCGCTGCTTGACGAGGTGCTGGGAGACCAGGCAGCAGAGCTGCGTGACGAAATGGAGCTGGTGCAGGGGGCCAGCCATCCCTTCGATGCGCACGCCTACCTGCAGGGGCAACTGACCCCGGTATTCTTCGGGTCGGCAATCAATAATTTCGGTGTCAGTGAGTTACTGGATCATTTTGTCCGTAACGCCCCGGCACCCTTGCCCCGCAGTACGGCTAGTCGTGTCGTGGAGCCGGTGGAAAAAGATTTTTCCGGTTTTGTATTCAAGATACAGGCGAACATGGACCCGGCGCATCGGGACCGTATAGCGTTCCTGCGGGTGTGCTCCGGCAGCTATCGCAAGGGTATGAAAATGCGCCATGTGCGTCTCGGGCGTGACGTTCAGGTGTCCAACGCCCTGACCTTCATGGCTTCCGACAGGGGGCATGTCGAAGAGGCATATCCCGGGGATATCATCGGACTGCACAATCACGGCACGATCCGCATCGGCGACACCTTTACCCAGGGTGAAGATCTAAGATACACGGGGATCCCGAATTTCGCGCCGGAACTGTTTCGACGCGCAATGCTTAATGATCCGTTGCGCATGAAGGCGCTGCAAAAAGGTCTCGACCAGTTGTGCGAGGAAGGCGCGACCCAGTTGTTCCGGCCGCTGAAGAATAATGACCTGATTCTGGGGGCGGTGGGTATCCTGCAGTTCGACGTGGTGGCACACCGACTGAAGGACGAGTACGGCGTTGACTGCCGGTTTGAACCGGTCCCGGTGGCGACTGCGCGCTGGATCGAGTGCGAGGACAGCAGTCTTGAGGCACGGTTTCGCGACAAGGCCTATGAAAATCTGGCGGAAGACCAGAGTGGCGCACTGGTCTATATTGCGCCGACACGCGTCAACCTGGAGCTGGCTATTGAAAAATGGCCGGATATCAGGTTCCATGCAACTCGCGAGCACTAATCAGGTTATATCAAAATTACGCGTTGGCGCTGGCTGCGGCAGCTGGAGCCTTTGCCGCCGGGTTAAAACTCAATCCAGTCGATGATATGTTCCTCAAGCTGGTCGTGGCTGACATGCTGTTCGTCCACTGTGCGTCCGCGTACCGAAATCCCCGCGGTATGGACCGTTTCGGGATCTCCGGAAACCAGCGGGTGCCACCATGACAACGGTTGACGATTGTACAGGCGGCGGTAGGCACAGCTGGCCGGCAGCCAGTCGAGTTTGTCCTCTCGCGACTGCGACAGGTCGAGACAGTCGTCCACCATGCGGCTGCGTTCCGGGTAATTGCGGCAACGGCAGGTTCCGCTGTCAAGCAGGCGGCATGCTACATTGGTGTAGTAGCACAAACCGGTTTCGATATCTTGCAGTTTATGCAGGCAGCAGCGTCCGCAGCCATCGCATAAAGACTCCCATTCTCCGGGTGTCATCTCGCGGAGTGTTTTTGTATTCCAAAATGCATGCGCATCTGTAAACATGGCAAACCATTATCCATGAAAACAGGCGTTGTTTCCGGATGAAGTGTAAATGAGGCATACCCGCGAGAGGTGGGGCTGGGTCTTCTATGACTGGGCCAACTCCGCCTTTGCGACGACAGTGATGGCCGGGTTTTTCCCGGTCTATTTCAAGGCATACTGGAATACCGGGCTTGACGCGACCGTGAGTACCTTTCGACTCGGTCTGGCCAACTCGGTCGCCAGTTTGCTGATTGTGATGCTGGCGCCCGTGCTGGGTGCAATGGCAGATTGCATGAGCCGCCGCAAGGCCATGTTGTTCATATTCGCATGTCTGGGCTGGCTGATGACTGGCGGGCTGTATCTGGTTGCCGAGGGCGACTGGATCCTGGCTGCGTTGTTTTACGTCCTTGCAGTGATCGGATTTTCCGGCAGCAATGTATTCTATGACTCGTTGCTTCCCTTTGTATCCAGCAACGAAGAACTCGACCGAACGTCAGCATTCGGGTTCGCGCTTGGCTACCTGGGCGGCGGCGTAATGTTCGCATGCAATATACTCATGGTCATGCACCCGGACTGGTTCGGGCTGGCCGACAGCGATGCGGCTGTGCGCGTGTCATTTCTCATGGTTGCGGTATGGTGGCTGGTCTTTTCGCTGCCGTTGTTGCTGCTGGTGAAAGAACCGGACGGGTCGGGTGGTGGCCCGGCGCTGCGTGTTATCAGCGAGGGCTTTGTGCGTGTCTGGCATACCCTGCATGAAGTCAGGCGTTTGCGGAATCTATGGCTCTTTCTGATCGCCTACTGGCTGTACATCGATGGCGTCGACACGATCGTGCGCATGGCGGTTGACTACGGTATGTCGCTGGGGTTTGATCACAAGAGCCTGCTTATGGCATTGTTGATAACGCAATTTACAGGTTTTCCGGCGGCGGTAGCATTCGGTTATATTGGTAGCCGTTTCGGGCCCAGGGCGGGCATCCTGATCGGCCTGTTTGTGTATATGGTGGTAACAGTCAGGGCGTCTGTCATGTCATCACCGGCTGAATTCTATCTGCTGGCGTTTGCGATAGGCCTGGCACAGGGCGGAATTCAGGCGTTGAGCCGTTCCCTGTATGCGCGGATGATCCCGGGTAACCGCACTGCCGAATTTTTCGGCTTCTACAATATGCTGGGCAAGTTTGCCGCCGTCATCGGTCCGGTCATGATGGGTTGGGTTGGAGCATTATCAGCCAGTCCGCGTACTGGCATCCTGTCATTGCTGGTTCTCTTTATCGCGGGCGCGCTGGTCCTGTTAAAGGTTGAAGTAGACAACAATCAGTCTGTAGCCTGATAGGTGTGATCAGATTCGGATGTGCTGCGGCTGTATTGAATATTGACTTGTCCCAATGGGATGCTGTCTGGTTGATCCCTGTTTGTGATGAGGCTAATACCGGTGTCGCGTGCATCACCTGGATTATGTGTTGCTCAAACCTGGCATGCCATGATTGGTAATTTGTGTCAGGTTTCAAGCGCAAATCCTGAGTTTAAATTCCCCTATTACCACAAGATGTTGTGTGTTAATAATTTGACGCGCATAACATCTTGATTTTAATTGGGTATGCGGGTATAAAACAAAAAACTCATAAAATGTATTGTTATTACTGGAGCTAGTCTAAGTCAGTTGTTTTTATTGACGGAGGATACAACAAGTGCAAAAAACATCCAGCAACTCGCTCACCCAGTTTTACGATCAACTCGTTACAGACTTCAACGAAGAACTCGGGGTTATGTGGTGTTACATGAATCCACATCCGAGGCCATGTTTTACTCCACAATTACTTAATGATCTTAGTGGTTTTCTGCATGTAATGAGGAACAAGGTGAGTAGTGATATACGCCTGACCGGAAGCCCTACGATTAAATATATAGTCTTTGGATCATATAAACCGGGTGTGTTTAGTCTTGGCGGAGATCTCGCACTATTTACAGAGTGTATAGAAGCAGCTGACAGAGACAGGCTGAGGAAGTACATGAGGCTTAGTATTGAGGTGATGTACAGTATTTATACGAACATGGATCTTCCAATTTCAACTGTTTCAATGATCAGAGGAAATGCGCTTGGGGCAGGATTTGAAGGGGCATTGTCATGCGACTATATGATTGCTGAAGAACATGTTCAGCTGGGGTTTCCGGAAGTTCTGTTTAATATGTTTCCAGGTATGGGTGCTTACAGTTTCCTCGCGCGAAGAATTGATCCTGTACGTGTTGAAAAGATGATCCTGAGCGGTAGGATCTACACTGCGGAAGAATTGCACGAGATGTGCTTGATAGATGTGGTTGCTAATACCGGATTAGGTGAAATTGAAGTTGAAAATTTCATTAAAAAACTCGACAAGTCGAGAAATACACGTGCTGCTATTCTTAAAATGCGAAACATGATAAATCCAGTAAGTTTCGAAGAAATGCTAAATATTGGTGAAGTATGGGTTGAGTCAGCAATGTCATTATCAGCCAAAGAACTTAAAACAATGCAAAGGCTTGTTAGGTCACAGGACAGAATGGCGAAGTCTTTAGGTCCATCTGACTCAACATCAAAAATGAAGGAAGCCTCCAGATAGATCCTCGTTGCAGCAAAAAAATTGTAGTGATGATCTAATCTAATCAGTGACGGATGATTTTGTGAAAATATCCATGCTCAGGTCATGCCAGAAATGACTATAGATCGCCTAAGCTGAACCTCCGGTCGCAGTGGATGCTGTGCCATCTTCAGTGTATCTAGATAAAGCGTCTTCAGTCTGTTGAAAAAGTATCTTGACCATTTTCAGATTATCAATGAAGTTTCTCATGCTTGTCTCTTGGAGCAGTGTCTGTCTGGAAAATGAGAAAAGTTTTTGCGCTCCAATGCTGCCTGCACTCCCTTTTAGCGCATGAATACTTTCCAGGTAGGACTCATAGTCTTTTCTGGCAACAGCAGATTCCATATCAACTAGTAACTTTTTACCATCTTCTCTAAATACTTCTATTAGCTCATTAATAAAGTTCCTGTCACCTGAAAGTTCTTTTACGCTGTTTAGCACATTAAAGTCTAATATGTCTTCATTATCGATGTGGGTTTTCTCTATACTGTCATTTAGCAAGGTGTTTACTTTTGAATTATGAGTCTGATTTGATGCGTCTGAACAAATTGTATTAATTGTTGATATTAGTTTCGATGCTACGATTGGCTTTGTTAAGTAGGCGTCAATATTAGCTTCCTCGCATTCGCGTTTTGCCTCAGTTGTGGCATTGGCTGTAAGGATAATTATGGGCGATCTGGTTTCGAGTGGTGTTGTGAAGTGATATAGTTTTGCGGCT
>JASFOC010000123.1:0-6873 GCA_050116715.1 Gammaproteobacteria bacterium | reverse complement strand
ACAACTGCGGCAGATGTGGCCGTTCCTGCGCGACCGGCGCATCGACGCCTACCAGGACCTGCAGCGGCGCTTTCGTGACTGAATGGCAGTTTCCGGTGCAATCACAGAACCATCCTTTACAGGCCACTTCCCGGCCTGCAATGAAGTAAACCTGGAACCCCGGGCATGATACTGATACTGAAAGAAGATACTGACAGCAACAGCGACGAATACCGGCAGCTGGTGGATTTTCTCGCGAACCTGGATAACGTCGAATCACGGGTGCACCATGAAAGAGGCACCGAGAAAACCCTGACTGAAATCTACCTTGTCGGTGACACCTCCCCGCTGCAGGTCGAGGACATGGAGAGTTTTACCTGTGTCGACCGTGTCGTCCGGGTTTCCGAGGAATACCGGGTTCTCGGGCGTCATCATGACGACAAGCGACCGACGCATTTCGACTATAACGGGGTACGCTTTGGCCAGGACAACCTCAACGTCTTTGCCGGCCTGTGTGCGGTCGATACCCCCGGGCATGTGGAGATCATGCTGCGGGCGCTGCGGGAACATGGCCAGGTATGTACCCGGATGGGTGCCTACAAGCCGCGCACCAATCCCTACTCTTTCCAGGGACATGGCAAGCAATGTTTACCCTACGTGTTCGAGCTGGCCGGAAAATACGGCATCAAGGTCATTGCCATCGAGGTCACTCACGACACCCACATCCTGGAAATCCGGGAAGCGCTGGAAGAAACCGGCTGGCCCACGGGTGTCATGCTGCAGATCGGCACGCGTAACACCCAGAATTTTGAACTGCTGAAGGCCTCTGGCCGGCAGGTAGACTTTCCGGTATTACTGAAACGCGGTTTCGGTATCACTCTGGAAGAATCCCTGAATGCAGCCGAGTATCTCGCCAGTGAAGGCAACCGCCATGTGGTGTTCGGCCTGCGCGGCATGAAGACCAATATGGGCGATCCGCACCGGAATTTCATCGATTTCGCGCATGTGCCGGTCGTTCACCGGCTGACACGCATGCCGGTTTGCGTTGATCCATCACATTCCGTCGGCTCGCGTGAGGCCACTCCTGACGGTATCATGGATATATTCCATGTGACTGCACAGGGTGTGATAGCCGGCGCCAACATGGTCCTGGTTGACTTCCATCCGGTACCAAGCAAGGCACTGGTGGACGGTCCGCAAGCGCTGCATATGGATGAACTGGGGTACTTTCTGGAAGACATACAAGTTGCCAGGCATGCCTATGAGCAGCGACTGGCCCTGGTAAAGGCGCACCTCGCGGCAAAAACCCGCATGACATGAACCGGCAACCATGTTTGCATGTCATACAATAATTGCGACATAAGGAGACACACTGTTTATGAGATATTTTCCGGTCATACTGTTACTGCTCGCTGGCCTGGCAGGACACTGTTTTGCCGCTGAGGAACAGCCTGCGGACAGCGGCAGTTCCACGGCCCAGCCGGCTGCACCTGCCCCCGAGGGGGGCAAGGACAAGCAGAAACCTGCAGAGGAAGAGGCAGAACCCGATTGTGATTAATGCCGACCGGCGTCCCGGTCCTTGATGAGTACCGGGCAACATTGACATAACGAGGAGACGACAATAGTGAAAACTGTTAAGAAACTGATCGCAACATCCCTGATTTCTGCCGCAATCCTGGTTCCGGCCAGTGTCTTTTCCGCTGATGACGTCGCGGTCAAGATTACGCCGGAGATCGCTTCCGTCGAGGTTACGCACCATGGCAAGAAGACCACCATCATGCGCAACCAGGACGAGAAGAACACGGTCAACTCGGCCTTTGCCAAGACCTCGCGCAAGTGCCCGCCCTTCTGCATCCAGCCGGCCACCCTGGCGCCGGGTGTAGAGACCATCGGTGAAATCGAGGTGCTGGACTACCTGGCAAAAATGAATGCCGGCGACAGCAGCATTCTCGTCATCGATTCGCGCACACCCGACTGGGTCAAGAAAGGCACGATCCCGGGTGCGGTCAACATCCCCTGGACCAGCCTCAACCCGGCCCAGGGTGCTGACCCGATGTCAATCACAGACATCCTGGAAACGCAGTTCAATGTCAAGCAGCTGGAAGGTCTCTGGGATTTTTCCAATGCAAAGACGCTGGTATTGTTCTGCAACGGCATGTGGTGCGGCCAGTCCCCGAACAATATTCTCAACCTGCTGAAATTCGGCTACCCCGCGGACAGGCTCAAGTGGTATCGCGGCGGCATGCAGGACTGGGAAATCCTCGGCCTGTCAACAATTCCGGGTGAATGATGTTCTGCACATGAAAAAAGGCGGCTTTGGCGGGCGTGTGAAAACGCCCTGCAATCCGGCAAGATACCCGCATCACGCGATGCGGGTATTTTTTTATGCGGCATCATGAAGGTGATAACCGGTATCAGGCCTGTTTTCTGCCCGATTCCCTGGAAGACCAGGTCGATCAGGATAACCCCGCCAGGGTTATTGCGGCCTTCGCAGACGCTTTGGACCCTGGGCTGCCGGGATTTTCCAGGGTCAAGGCTAACGCCGGCGGTCGCAGGCCCTACCCCGGAGTGACCTGCTCAAACGCTGTATCCACGGCTACCTGAACCACATCAGCACCAGCCGCCGTCACGAACGGCAGTGGCATCGTAGCCTTGAGTTGCCGTAGCTGATGAGGCATCTGGCACCGGACTTCAAGTCCCTCGCGGTTTTCGCGACGAACCTGTTTTAACACAGCCGCATTGCGGCCTTTTTTATGTGCCCGGCAAGTATCCCTGCATGAACTATAGTGATGTACAGGCATGGTGAATCATGGCGAGCCTGGAACTTGTCATGCTGGACGCAGCCCGCATGGGGGTATACCCGATGATTTCAAGACAACTGCTGACAGGCGTGGTGGTGCTGCTGACGTGCGCAGTCGCACCCGCAGAGGAACGGGTATCCCGTGCGGTCCAGACACCTTACGGGGAACAAAAAGTCGTGTTTGATTTTTATTTCGATGACCCTGAAAAAATCAACAGTGCCCTTTACTGGATCCGTTCCCTCATCAATCCGCTGATGGATGAACCCTACGGGATTGCACCGGAATTCCTGGATATCAAGGTGGTCATCCACGGTACCGAGATCGTCTCCGTGGCGCGCAAGAATTACAAGCAATACCAGGATGCCGTCGAGCGCATGCGTTATTACGCGAGCCTGGGTGTGGAATTCAAGGTCTGTGGCATGGCGGCACATGATTATGGCTATGCGATAGACGACTTTCAGGAATTCATCGAGGTCGTGCCTTCAGCTATCACCGAACTGGCCCACTGGCAGCTGCAGGGTTACGCCCTGCTAACGCCGGTCGTGATGGAAAAACGCTATACGCTTGATGAAATCCGCTGATACCGGTCGATTTCAGGACCTACTTGTCCACCTTCATCAGTAACGGTGGCAGGAAGATAAAATCGGCAAGCAGGGCGAGCCCGATGATCATGGCGGTCAGGAATCCCATGTCGGCATTCAGCTTGAAGGCAGACTGTGCCAGCACCAGGAAGCCCGCGATCAGCACCAAAGAGGTCACCACCAGCGCGATACCGACCGTATGGAAGGCGTAGCGCACGGCCGCCTGTGAATCCAGGCCCTGCTCGCGGCGCGCTCGCAGGTATTTGCTGAGGAAGTGCACGGTATCATCGACGACAATGCCCAGCGTCATCCCCATCACGACAGACAGTCCCAGTCCGACCTGGCCTGACAGCAGGCCCCAGAGACCGAAACCCATGGCGGCCGGCGCCAGGTTCGGAACCAGGCTGACCAGGCCGAGCTTCAGCGAGCGCAGTGCAAAAACAAGGACCAGCGATATCAGCACCAGCGCGATGCTGGTTCCGGTCAGCATGCTGCGGATGTTGCGCTGGCCGATGTAGGCGAACATCACCGACGGACTGGCACCGTCCGACTGCATGTGGGGCGCATTTTCCGCGAGCCATTGCTGGGCCCGCTTCTCCAGCCCGAGCATTTCGTTGCTGGATATACTCTCCAGCGACACCATCATGCGGGTCGCGGATTTACTGATGTCAACCTGGTTGTTCAGGTCGAGTCCGTACGGCAGCGACATTTCGTAGAGCAGCAGGTACTGTGCCGCCAGATCGCGCTCGCCGGGGAGGCGGTACCATGCAGGATCATCGCCGTGCATGTTCTTGTTCAGGCGGCGCATGATATCCGTCAGCGAGTTGACATGCAGCACGCCGGGCTGCTGCCTGTACCAGTCGGCGAAGCGGTCCACGTCGCGGAGAAACTCCGGTTCACTGATGCCGCCCGTTTCGCCGTTACCCAGGGAATATTCAATGGTGTAGAGCCCTGAAAGGTGCGTGGTTGCGAACTCCGTATCACGCCTGAAATCGATGGACGTGTCAAAGTACTTGATGAATTCGTCATTCAGTTCGTTGCGTGGTATCAGGACGACCAGTGCCACAACCAGCAGGCCCATGCCCCAGAACAGCGGGTTGCGCCGGGCAATGACGAATTCCGCAAAGCGGTCAACCAGCAGCGTGTGTTGCGAGGTCGCGGCCCTGGCCCGGACCGGCAGGACCAGCAACAGCGCGGGCAGGAAGGTGACCGAGAAGATGAATGCTGCCGTGACGCCCATGGCAACGATATTGCCGAGGTCACGGAACGGCGGTGCATCGCTGAAGTTCATGCTCATGAACCCGATCACGGTGGTCAGCGAGGTCAGGAAAATCGGCTGCAGGTTGATCCGCAGGCTGTCGACGATGGCACTGGTCCTGTCATGGCCGCGGCGCATGGCATGCAGGAAGCTCACCAGGACGTGCACACAATCCGCCACGGCCAGTGTCAGGATGATGGTCGGCGACGAGGCGGAAGGTGGTGTCAGGGCGATGCCCATCCAGCCTGTCAGGCCCATGGCGGTGATGATGGAAAACACGATCACCAGGGCAGTGGCCAGGTTTGCCGTCGCCGAGCGGAGCAGCAGCATCAGGGTGAGTATGACCACGCCGAACATCAGCGGCACCAGTGTTTTCAGGTCATGGATAATCACCTCCGGAAAGGAGTTGTTCATGACCACCATGCCGGTGAGGTAGACATCCAGGTTCGGGTTGTCAACCTCGACCTGTGCCATCAGGTCGCGGGCAAAGGCAGTGATTTCCGGCACTTCCTTACCACTACCCTCGTCCGGCAGCTGGATGGTGACATTGACCGCCGTGACGGCGCCGTCGGGGGAAATCAGGCGGTTGACCAGCAAGGGTTCGTTAACGGCGATGTCACGAATGCGCTGCAGTTCGGCAGGACCAAGCTTCTCCGGGTCCTCGACCAGGTCGGCGACGATCAGGTCATCTTCTTCCGCTTCCGTGTGCTGGTAGTTGCTGATGGAGTCGACGCGAATCGAGTAGGGTATCTGCCAGCTTGCCTCTGTCAGCCGGCTGACGCTGGCAAGCGTTTCGGGTGTGAAGACATTGCCGTCGCGGGGCGCAAGCACGAACAGTACGTTGTCCGACTTGGTGTAGGTATTCTGCAGCTGCTCGAAGGCGCGCAACTGCGGGTTGTCGCTGCTGAAAAATGCGCGGTAATCCGTTTTGAAGGTGAGAAACTGCACGCCGCTGGCCGCGACCACGACAATCACTAGGCTGATCAGCAACACCAGATAGCGCCAGCGAACCAGCCATTCTCCGTAGGACTTTCCCATCAGAAACCCTTGTTTTTATTTCAACAGCTGCACCTTGGCCGGTATTGCGGCGGATGGCGCGGGTGGCCCTGTCCTGCTACATTATGTGCCCATGCAGGAGCAGTCTGCGACCGGCATGGTTGCATGGCAACCGCAGCTAAAACCTGCGACAGGCACCGAATCATACAGGAGAATTTTTACATGAGCGCGATCAGAATGTTGTTTATCTTCATGGCAGCCTTTATCACCCTGGGTATCTGGCTTACCGGCTTCAACCAGGTCCACTGGCTGCTCTACATACCCCCCGCCGCCCTGCTGTTCGCGGGCATAACCGGCATCTGCCCGGGCTACATGATCTTCCGGAAACTGGGTTTCAGGGGCGAAATAACCGGCGGCAAACTCTGAACCCGTAACGCGCATGCTGCAGGGTGCATGTGCGTTGCTACCCGATGTTAACCGGCGGCTGATTTCCGCCACCAGCTATGTTGGATCCGTGATTGTGTGATAATACACGCCTCACCCGACACACCCCGTAGCGCAAATCCTTCATGACCCGCACCGCAAGTCCACCAGATCGCATATCTCCAGGCCCCTCTCCACTTTCTCCCGGCCTGCCTGGTCGCGGGGAACACCTGCTGTGGACCGGGCTGGGCGGTGACAGCCTGGCACTGGCGATCGCCAATACCGTGCAGGCCGCGACCGGGCCGCTGCTGGTCGTCACGCCGGACATGCAAACCGCCGAGCAGTTGCAGGAGCAGGTCGCGTTCTTCGCCGGCAGAGACGAGCTTTCCATCATCACCTTCCCCGACTGGGAAACCCTGCCCTACGACAGCTTTTCGCCCCACCAGGACATCATTTCCGGACGCCTGGCGACCCTGTACCGCCTGGCTGATTTGCAGGGCGGGCTGCTGATCGTGTCGGTAGCCACACTGCTGCAGCGTCTGCCACCTGCGGACTTTATCTATAAAAACAGTCTTGTCCTGAATACTGGCGAGCGAGTGGTTCTCGAGGAGATGCGCACGCGCCTTGGCAGCAGCGGATACCGCTGTGTCGCACAGGTGATGGAACATGGTGAGTTCGCCGTGCGCGGTTCCCTGCTGGACCTCTACCCCATGGGCAGCGAGCTGCCCTATCGAATCGACCTCTTCGACGAGGAGATCGAGTCCATCCGGACATTCGATCCGGAGACACAGCGTTCACTGGAGCGGCAGGAATCCATCCGCCTGTTGCCGGCCCG
>JASFOC010000122.1:0-6905 GCA_050116715.1 Gammaproteobacteria bacterium | reverse complement strand
GCAGTGTGCCTGTTCGCCTGGTCATGGCCAGTGTGGCGGCAGTATCTAGAAGTTGCCGTCACAGATGGTGCCATCACCTTCAGGACCCTCCGCTATGTCATTGCCGCAACAGTAACGGTTGTTCGGATTGCCACCGGTGACACCGGCACAGTCATTTGCGCAGCTGTTGCAGTCCTCGCCCGGATCACAGACGCCATCGTTGTTGCAGGTGGTCTGGCAGGCCGGATCGCCGTCGCAGTCGCTGTCGCTGCAGTCGATGGCGCCGTCGCAGTCATTATCGATGCCATCGGTGCAGCTGACTTCCGGATTCTCGTCCGGTGTACAGGCCACGATATCGATGCAGCTACCGTTCTTCGGGCTGCCCTGCCATTCGCAGGTCGGCTCGTTGTTGCAGGTGGGTTTGTCGGGGATGCTGCTGCAGACAACACCGCCCGCACAATCCGGATCGGCAGTGTCCGCGAGGCCGTCGCAGTCATCATCGAGGCCGTTGTCGCAGGTCAGCTCCGTCCCCGGTTCCGTAGCCGGCAGGGGTGAGCAGTTGTCGGTCTGGCTGCCGCCCGCGCAGGTCAGGTTACCGGTGGTGGTGCAGACACCCAGGCCGCAACTGGTCGGCGCGCCGCTGGCGCCCTCGCAATCCGCGGTATCGGCACAGTCGACCAGTGTGTCGCAGTCGTTGTCGCTGCCGTCGAAGCAGGACTGTTCCGGCGTTTCATCCGGGACACAAACCGCGCAGTCCGGATCGTTGGCATCCGTCAGGCCGTCGCAATCG
The DNA here is from genome assembly GCA_050116715.1 of Gammaproteobacteria bacterium. Lineage (GTDB taxonomy): Bacteria > Pseudomonadota > Gammaproteobacteria > UBA9214 > UBA9214 > UBA9214. Next base: position 6,136 of record JASFOC010000122.1, on the reverse strand, counting down.
TTGTCGAGGCCGTCATTACAGCTGACCTCGGTGCCCGGTTCGGTCGGCGAACCCGGTACGCAGGTGTCGGTTTCGCTGCCGCCTGAACAGGTCAGGTTGCCGCTGGACTGGCAGACACCGACACCGCAGCTGGTCGGTGACTCGGCATAGTCTTCGTCGATCTGGCCATCGCAGTCGTCGTCCACGCCATTACAGGTGGTCTCCGGCGTGCCGGTCGGGCTGCAGGCTTCACAGTCGATCTGGCAGTAGTCCGGTCCCTGTACCTGCTCCTGGCCTTCGCACAACGCGTCGCCACAGGATGCAGACAGCCTCGCGGTCATGCGGCAGAACACGTTGGCCGAGGCGTCGATGCAGCGGTTGTCGCTGGCATCCACACCACAACCGATCGGGTTGTTGACCTGGCCGTCATCGAAGCCGCAGCAGAACTGGTTCTGTGCACCGCCCTTCTGCCTGCCGGCACAGTCCTCGGCACAGCTAACGCAGTTCTCGCCGTCGCCGGCCTCGCACAGGCCGTTGCCGCAGAAGGCCCCGCTGACCTGGGCACAGTCGCTTGGGCAGCTGTGGTTGTCCTCACCGGATTCGCAAGTGCCGTTGCTGTTGCACTGGCCCCCCGTGGTCTGGAACTGCCGCATCATCTCGTGGTCCTCGTGGTCGAGGAGGTGGCAGTGACTCGGGAAGCGCCCCGGGTAGTCCTCGAAGTCCATGATGATCCGCGCCCGGGTATTGGCCGGGATATGCACCATGTCCTTCCAGGTATTGGCTTCCCAGGGCTGCAGCGGAATCGACTGGCCCGTGGTCATGTCGGTCTTGCTCAGGATCTGGAAACGAACCAGGTGCACGTGCATCGGATGATAGGAGTTGGTCGGGTTTTCGAACTCCCATATCTCGCGGGTGCCGAGCACCGGGAATTCCGTGAGATCATCCCAGTATTCACCGGTGACATTGCCGTTCGGCCCGTCCAGGGACTGGATCACCCACTCGTTGACCAGGCGGCCAGAGCCGTCCTTGCAGGCCTGGGCGGAATGCTTCTCGAGGCGGAAGTAACGCGTGTTATCCGCCGAGGCCTCGGTCATCGGGGTCACCGTGCGCAGTGTGCTGTTTATCGTCCCGGTGTAGCCAGGATTACCTGTCACGATGAACTTCATCAGGTTCGGCAGCAACGGCGTGGTCGGATCATCATTGCGCAGGATGATCTCGGTACCTGCCGGGTAGCCCTCGAAGTCGATCACCACGTCCATGCGCTCGGCCGGACCGATTACCGTGCCGGTTGTATTACCGAGGTCGATGGGGGTGCTGACCAGGCCCAGGTCGGTGCCGACCAGGGTAAAGCTCGGGTCGTTGCCCGGGTCAGTGATGTTCTCCAGCCGGTAGATGTACTCGCGTGATTGCGAACCATTGAGGATGCGGAAACGGTACTTGCCCTGGTCGACGTTGAGGTACGGGTTGACCTTGCCGTTGACCACCGCGTACTCGCCCTTGAAGGCGTCTTCGAGCTGGGCATTGTAGAACAGCGAACCGTCCTCGTTGAAGGTACGGTCCTGGATCGCCAGGCCGATCTCGTACGGCCCGCTCGGCAGACCGAAGGCATTGTCCGGGCCCAGGGTATCTTCATCATCGGCAATCAGATAGAACCCGGCCATCCCCGCGTACACGTTCAGGCGGGTGATGCCGAGGGCGTGGTCGTGGTACCAGACCGTGCCGGCCTCCTGGTTGTTGGGATACAGGTAGGTATCGGTTTCGCCCGGCAGGATGGTGTACTCGGGCTGGCCGTCGACGCGCGACGGCACGTGACCGCCGTGCAGGTGGGTGCTGATGCGCTTGGAATCACCCCAGTCGTTGGGACCGTGCGCGCAGGTGTCCACTTCCAGGATGTTGCTGCCACGGTTGCCGCCGCTGTTGGTCGGCAGGTTATTCTGGTAGACGACCTCGACTGGCTGGTCCTGCACCGCCACGATGGTGGCGGCCGGCCAGGCGCCGTTGTAGGTCCACACCGGGGTGTCCGGCAGGTCCGGGTGCACGCTCTGCGTGGCCTCTTCTACCGAAACAGTGTACTGCGGGTATCCCTGGGCAGTGGTGCCGGTCGGCTGCAGTACCGGCGGAATCGGCAGCGCTTCGACGAATGGCGTCAGGCCGCAATTGGCCTGGTTGCAGTTGCCGCCGATGAACGTACCGCCGGCACCTTCACAGACATCCCTGCTTTCATCCGAGCAGGTGTTGTCCGTGTTACAGCAGGCGCCGGTCGGCTGCGGGCAGGGATTGGGCTCACAGGTGTCGACGCCGGTCTGCACCGTGCCGCCACAGGTGCCGGAACCGACGATCGTCAGCGCGCAGGAGCCATCTGTTTCACAGCAGGCTTCGACATCGCCTGTCGGTGTGTAATCGATGAGCAGCGCAGGGGGTGTACCGCCTTCCCTGCTGTCGAAACGGCGCGTCGTGGTCGTCTGGGTTTCATCACCGATCAGGACCCAGCCGTAGTTGGTAGCGGGATTATCGAGCCAGCCCTGCACTTCGCTGGCCATGGTCGCGCTGGACCAGCTCGGCGAGGTATCGTTGACGAGGGTGCTGGCGCTGGCCGCACCAAAGCCGGGCATGCTGTTCCAGGTGACGCCGCCCGTCGAGAGCTCACCCTGGCCGCCGCCGCGCACACCGCAGCCCTCGGTGCCTTCGGGCCATGCCGCGGTGTTCGGATGCAGGGTAAAGGTGGAATCGATGTGGTTACTGCCACGGGTCACTGGCATGCTCAGCGTCACGCTGTTAATGACTGACCCTGGCGGCAGCGCCGCGGCAATATCGAACTGGATCAGCGCACGTCGGGCACCGACCACGGTATTGTCATCAATCCTTCCGGAAAAGATCGAATCACAAGCGCCGGAACTGTTCTCAGGCAGTTCCTGCGCCACGGTATTGTCCTGGCTGGGTATGACGGTAGTCGTTGCAGCAACGGCAGACAGCCCGGTTGTTGCCAGTACAACCCCTGCAAAACAGGCAGCAGCCCGTGCGAGAATTTGACGTTTCATGTTCCCCCCCCTCCGCGCAAACCCCGCGGCATGGCAGGGCGGTTACGGAATTGATGATTCTTGTTTATTTGGTAACAAGACCGGGTATATACCAAACCAGGTACGCCACTTGGTGTGACTTGTGTGCCTGGCCGGTCTGTTGCCAGTGGCAGTTCTGTTTATGACCTAGCAAGTCGCATACCAGTTGTGCGGCAGGTGGAATCGGATCGTATGTTTATGAGAACTGGACACATTCCAGATGTCGGGTCTGGATGTTGAGTCCGCTGTCGCTAAAGCAGATGCCATGCTTGTCGCCAGCGCTGACATAAATGTCTCTGGTGCTGACAGAAATGACACACAGTTTCTGCATCCCTGCGTCTCGGCATATCCCGGTCCGCCATTTTGCCGTTCAGGCTACAGATCCGCAGCCGGCTATGGCAGACTAAAACCCGCAAATTGCAGGATACTGTCGCCAGGCCGGCGTCGTGATTTCAGGGTGAACCATGACCGTTACAACAAGTCGGGCAGCCGCTGCTGCCGTGTGTGTCCTGCTGGCGGGTTCCGGCAGCAGCATTGCGGCGTCCTTTGATCGTGGCCAGGCTTTATATGAAAACCACTGCCTGTCCTGCCACGAGGCGACGGTGCATACCCGTGATACCCGCCGTGCGACGTCAGTTGCGGAACTGCGCAAGTGGGTTGTCACCTGGAGTTTTCATGCGTCGCTGGGCTGGTCCAGCGAGGAGATTGATGATGTCGCGGATTTCATGAACCGGCGCTACTACCATTTTAATGCAGCGCCCTGACAGCGCCGCGTTGCCGGACTCAGCCCTTGCCGATGAACGGCAGGGGCACGTCCATGATGATAGCCACGATTGCAACCGCGATGATGACCAGGCAGATAACGGTCACGACGATCAGATGACGTTCGTAATTCAGCATAGTGATTCCTTGGTTTTGAAATCCGTCGTTGCAAAAACCCGTAACAGCAGTCTCTGTATGCCCGTACTTCGGGGGCTGACCGCGAAGCCGTGCTTCATGTTTCGCACCGCAGGACGGTGCGCGTGCCCCAGCCAGATGAACCTGAAGGTGTAACTGGTGAATGCAACCGTAGCCTCCAGGTCTTGCGCGCCTCCGGTAAGTCGCTATCAGGGTAAATTATCCGCGGGTACATTGACAGTGCCTGTCCTTCACGGCGCCGCCGGCTTCAGGTTTGCAGCCCCTCTCTGTCATCCCCGCTGACATCGATTCGTTCATATTCGGATATTACCTGGGCGCCCAGCAGCAGGATGACGGCCGCCGCCTCAAGGCTGAGCAGGACGATGATGGCGGTGGCGAAGGTGCCGTAGACCACGTTGATAATCGACAGGGTGGAAAAATACCAGACCATGAAATGCCGCGTCAGCTCCCAGAGTATGGTGGCGGTGATGCCGCCGACCAGTGCATGGTGGATCGCCAGGCGACCGGTCGGCATGACGAGGTACAGGGAGGACAGCAGCAGGATTTCGCCGATCACCCCGAGCGTGTACAGCACGCCTGCATCGTAGTCGTGCAGCGACAGGGTGTGTCCCATGAGGGTAAAGGCCTGGTCATCCAGGGTATGCAGCACGCCGCTGACGGTGCTCACCAGGAACAGGCCGAGTGCCAGGAACAGGATGTAGCAGTAGGGAATAATCGCGGAGATCAGGAAGTGGCGGCGGTGGATGGCCACCCGGTGGAAGAAGATGACCGACATGGCATTTTCCAGCGTGGTGAAGGCGAAGGAGCTGAAGATGACCAGCATCACCAGGCCGAGGCCGCCGACCAGTTTCCAGTCGCGCAGAAAGGCGGCAATCTGCTCGGTGAGGTCCGGTGCCTGCACGGGCGCGACCAGGCCGAGATATTCACGCGTGGTCTCGAGCAGTGGCTGCAGGTCCGTAAGCTGCGACAGCGCGATGAGAATGAGCGCCAGCACCGGCACCAGGGAGAGCAGGGTGTAGTAGGCCACTGCGCCAGCCAGCAGAAAACCCTGGTTGGCGCGGAACCCGGCGATGATACTGCGCACAAACAGCCAGGGGTTGCCGAGAACGTACTGCAGGCGTCCCGTGCTGCGACCGGGTACGCTGCGGGGATCGCCTGCAGGCAGTGGAGGCATGCCTAGAAATCGGGTTCCGTCAGCGGGTGGCCGGCCGCCAGCCAGTCCGCCAGTCGCATATCCACGGCGATCACGTGTGTCAGGCCCAGCTGTTGCAGCGAGCGTGCGGCGAGGACCGAGCGGCTGCCCCAGCCACAATATAGATACAACTCGGCTGCCAGGTCCGGGTGCTCCGGGGTGCCGATAAACGGCCAGATGTGAAATTCAATCACCCCCCGGGGGATATTGATGGCGCCGGGAATATGCCCGTTGGCATACTCGCCGGGCTCGCGCACGTCAATGATCAGCGCCCTGCCGGGAGACGCGCTGATCTTGCCGAAGCTTGCCATGTCGATGCGGGTCACCTGTTGCCTGGCGGTTTCGAGCAGTTCGGCAACAGCGGCCGGCTGCGGCCCGTCTGCAAGTGCAGGCAATACGACGCTGCAGGACAGCAACAGTGCCAGCAGGCGACAGGTATGAATGCGCATGGATAAACCCTCCATTGTGGCATGCCGGATATGTGCCGATGGATCGAGTCATCGTGCTGTCCATCCCGGCACTACCTTACACGCCGTAACAGCCACTGCCAAGGCGTGCGGGATGCTGCTAACGTTGGCTGGCTGCAGCCTGTCTGGTGCTGGCGATACCTGCCGATCGCCTTGTCGCCAGGGGGGCGCCCCGTCCGGGGATCTGCCCGGTTGCGGCGGTCCTGCTGCCGGTATCCCGGGCATCGGTGCCTCGCTGATGGCCAGGGGCGTGCCTGTCATTCTCTCACTACTGCGCAGGGAGACGCCACGACGGGTCGTGTTGACGCTATTGATGCGCGCGAGTATCGCACTGGTTTGGCTGTCCGTGCAGAAGCCGGGATGGCGGCGCGACGCAGCCGGCCTGATGTGGCCCGCGCGCGGACTGATTGCGCGGGGATCTGGCGATTTGTTTACTGGCTCTGTGACAGTGCCGGGTCGATGGACAGTTTGCCCGTTTGCAGCGACAACAACTGTTGAGACGGATCTGGTTGAGCCGTTATTTG
>JASFOC010000121.1:0-6912 GCA_050116715.1 Gammaproteobacteria bacterium | reverse complement strand
CATGGTCTGTTCTCTGCAGCGGTAGGTAACCGGGCAAGGCCCGCGAGGGCGCTAGTGTATTTCAGAACGGGGCCGAGTTCACTATCCGGGTCGATGCGCATGCGCGACCGTACAAGACGGGTGTAAAGCGGACCCCACAGCTGCGACTTGCTGCACCTGAAAGCCGTGCGTACCATGGCACCTGCAACCCTTCTTACCAGGCCAACCCGGCCACTGCAGACAGGACACCCGATACCATGAAGACAAGTCAGAGAACCCAGCGCGGCGCTTCATCTGTTATTCTCATCATCCTCGTGCTCCTCGGTGCAGGCGTGTATATCGGGCTGCAGTACCTGCCGCAGTACATCGAGGCCGGCAGCGTGGATTCGATCCTGGACAGCGTCGAGAAGGCCTATGACAAATCCGCCGTCAACAGCGTGAAAAGCATCCAGGACATGATCGACAAGCAGCTGAACATGAACCAGATGAATGACCTGAAAGACAACTTCAAGGTAACGCAGGACGGCGACAGGTACATCATCAAGGTCAGTTATGAAAGAGAGCTGAACCTGGTTTACAAAAAGAAGCCGGTAACATACGAGAAAATCGTCATCCTGCGATAGCAGAAACCCGCGCAAGCCTTCAGCACTCATGCCGGATGGATCGGTCATCCGGCAACTGCTCCCTGGCCGCGCGACGGGTTTGGGTTTCCCCTATCGGGAATTCCTGATATCTGCGAGAATGACACCCTGGCACCATTAATGCGATGAACAAAAAAACCAGCCCGCCCAATCTCGGGAATCGTCAGGCCATTCTCGACGAGATCCACTTTCTGCTGGAGACCGCCGGCGGCATCGATGAAACGCGTGCGAAAAAGGTACGCAAGGCCATCGATGCCCTGCGCAACAGCTCCGGCACGCCCGCAGACGGGCAACCCCCCTCCGCAGAGGACCCGCCCGCAGCAGCCGGGCTCATGGAGGAGCAACCCGGCGCAGAAGCCGGGCTGGATGCGGAAATTGATGCCGGCCTGGAAACACTGCGAGCGCGCATTCACGCACAGGTTGAGCGTCGCAACCATGACTACGAAAAGTCACTCGGATTGATGGACGAACTGGAAACCGCGCTCAAGGACAACGAACTGCAGCAGGCCGAACGCGCCTATCACAAGTTGATGTCCATCATGGGCAACATCCCGGGGCTTTCCGAACAGCGCTGGCAGGACATCGACAAGCGCCTGAATCGGGTACGCCCGCAGCTGCGCAAGCTCGAATCCTGGCGCCACTGGGGCACGACCCTGGCAAGAAAGGACCTCATTGAACAGGTCAAGGAACTCAGCGAGGCAGGCCTGTCACCGGAAAAACTCGCCGCGGAGATCAAACAGGCACGCGAGCAATGGCATACCTGGGACAAGTCCGGGGATAACGCCGGGAAGGCGTTGTGGAAAGAATTCGACCGGACCTGCGAGGCGGCATACAAGCCCTGCATCGCGCACTTTGAAAAGCTCAAGCAACGCCGCAAGGACAACCTCAAGCAGCGCCGGGCGATTATCGAAGGCCTGAACGCACGTTATGCGGAAACCGACTGGAACCAGCCCGACTGGCGCGAGATCGACAAAGCCATCCGCCACGCCCGCCGCGATTTCTACAAAATCGGCAACGTCGATTTCAAGCACCGCAAGCCACTTGCCAGGGCACTGGACGAGGCGCTGGAAAAATACGAGGCGCACCTCGGCAGCGAACGCGAGCGTTCCATAAAGGCCCGGGAAAAACTCATCGCCGATATCGAGGCACTGGCTGAAGTTGCCAGCCTGCGCACCGCGCTTGACCAGCTGGAGACGCTGAAGAAGCAATGGCGGATCACGGTCACCGGCAAGCGCGAGCTTGAGAACAGGCTGTGGAAACGCTTCCAGGCAGCCTGCGACAGCACCTACCGGCGCCGCGATGCCGAACGCAAGGAGCAGGATGCCGAACGCAATACCAACCTGACGCAAAAGCAGGCGCTGATCGAGGAACTGGCCCGGATCGCCACTGCCAGTGACGCGGAACTGCTCGCCAATGCCTCGGCACTTGGCCGGGTCAGGCACCAGTGGGAAGCGATCGGCTGGATCCCGCGCAAGCACGAAAGCAGCCTGGACAGCCGCTGGCGCGCAGCCCAGAAGCAGTTTTCCAGCGCACTCAAGGCCGCGAAAAGCCGCGCCAAAGGTGCCGAACTGGACAACCTTGCCAGGCGCGCCGCGCTCTGCCACCAGTGGGAACAGGCCACGTTGAATGGCAACACACCGGATGCCGACAGTATCAGGACGGAATGGGATGCCCTGCCCGCGCTCTCCGGCAGCAACGACGCGGCGATACAGCAGCGCTACAGCCAGGCGCTCAAGCGGCCAGACGACACGACACTGTCAGGCAACCTCGCAGCAAAACAGGCTGCCTGCCTCAAGCTCGAGGTTCAGCTGGAACTGGAGTCGCCAGCGGAATGCCAGGCCGAGCGCATGGCCTACCAGATTGAACGCCTCAACGCATCGCTGAAAAAGGAACTGGAGACGCAGGCCTCTCCCGAAGACCTGCTGCTGACCCTGCTAACGACAGGCGCTGTACCTGCAGAGGCCGCAGCCGCGATTGAACAACGCATCGGGAAATGCCTTGCGCAATACAAGCACCAGACATAAGCGTCGCCCTGCGGCACGATTGCCTGAAAACGGTATCTCGCCCCCGTAGCCCGGAGCCTGCAAGGCAATCCGGAAATACGGCTCACTCCCCGGAAAGACGCAACATTGCCTCGTTCTGATCAATAAAGAAGCGGAAATGGCTCAGGAAATTCATGCCCAGCAAGCCGTCCACACCGGCACTGCCACCCAGGTCAAGCACGCCGATTTCAATTTGACTGACTTGCCAGTCGCCCACCTGGAGGGAATCGAGGGTGTAAACAGGCGCCCGAACCCGGCCGTTTGCCGTATTGAAGACAGCGGTCGTGCCGGTATCCCGGTAGCGGATGCCGTGTTGTGCCAGCACCTGCGGTGTGAAAATCGTCAGGGAGGCACCGGTATCGATCAGCAACTGCATGCTCCGCCCACCGGCGGTTCGCGCATTCACGATAAAGTGATTGCCGCTGCGCGTTAAGGGTATGCCGGCCACCTGCGTCACGGGATCCCGTGACCCGGCCCCCGGCGCGCCGGCAAACGCAATGCTCAACTCCGACAGCATGGCCAGTGCCCGCGCGCCGACATCCGGGTCCTGTGCGACCAGCAGCAGGGTACGGCGCGCCGCTTCCCTGTCGTCGAGCGCCAGTTGCGCGGCAGCGAGTTCCATGAACCAGGGTGCGTGGTCGGGTTCCAGCTCGACGAGATGCTGGTACAAGGCCAGCAACGCGGCCTGGTCTTCACGGCGTTGCAATGTTGTTTTCAACCTGGCCACCGTGGTGCGAATCCGCACCGTGATGTCCCGCAGCATGGCCGGACGCCAGGCATAGCCCCTGGCCTCGTATAGCTGGTCAATCGCGGCGGGCAAGTCATGCCGTCCCTCGAACACCTCCGCCAACAGGACTCGCGCCTCGACATCACGGTAGGCCGCGACCAGGAAACGTTGCAGCAACTGCTCCGCCAGGCTGAAGCGATGCGCGGCAATCAACTGGCGGGCATGCGCCAGGATCCGGCCCCTGGCATGCGCGACCGCGGTCTCGTCCCCCCGGGACTGCAATGACTCGTAGCGCGCCAGCACCGCCGCGAACTCGTTGCGCTGCAACAGAAGGGCTGTATCCACCGCATCAGCAGGAACCGCTGGCGCAGTGCGCCCTGGCGTCTCTTGCGGCCCGGCCGGGGCCTGGCTGACTGTGGCGAATGACCGCGCAGACTGTTGCGGGTCGGGAGCCCAGTAACGGGAAGATAACCAGCCAAGCCCCCAGCCTGCCATGAGGATCAGTAAACCGAAAACCAGTTTGCGCATGGCAGTTGGATCCTGTAATCAGCAGTGAAACTGGTGAATGACATTGCCAGCAACCTTTCAGGTGCAGGAGGCGCCACACAGACAGGGGAGGATATCCTGCCACGCCAGGTACAAAAAAGGCCAGCGCCGGCGCCCGCGCCAGAAGCGTTTGTTTTCGCCGATTTATCGCCCGTTTTTCAATATAATCGGGCACCATAACCCGGTACGCAACCCGCACCTGAAAGCCGTCGACATGCCACGCAACAGGCAAACCACAGTAGCCGAGCAGCGTCCTCCCAGCCGCGACCTGCGCGTACTGAAACAGCTGTTCACCTTTCTGCGGCCGTATCGTGGCGCGGTACTGGGCGCGGCCGTCGCGTTGCTGATCGCGGCGGGCGCCGTACTCGGTTTCGGCGTGGTGCTGCAGCGCGTTGTCGATCACGGCCTGAGCAGCGGTTCGGGTGCGGCGCTGAACCAGGCGCTGCTGCTGTTCCTGGTCGTGGTCACGGTGATGGCAGCCTCGGTCGCCGCCCGTGTCTACCTGGTCACCTGGATCGGTGAGCGGGTGGTGGCCGACATCCGCAAGGCGGTGTTCGCCAGGGTGCTGGAACTGGAACCGGCATTTTTCGAAATCACCCGCACCGGTGAAGTCATCTCGCGCCTGACCACGGATACCTCGCTGCTGCAGGTGGTCGTCGGTTCGACGCTGGCGATCGCGGTGCGCAACGCCCTGCTGATCAGCGGCGGGCTGGTGATGCTGGCCATCACCAGCGGCAAGCTGGCATTACTGGTATTGCTTGGCGTCCCCCTTGCGGTGATTCCCCTGTGGCTGCTGGGGCACCGGGTGCGCCGCCTGTCGCGCAGCAGCCAGGACCGGATCGCCGACATCGGCGCCATGGTCGATGAAGTCCTGTACGGCATCCGCACCGTGCAGGCATTCTGCCACGAACACATCGACCGACGGCGTTACGGCGAACAGGTTGAGGCCGCTTTCGATGCCGCCATCCGCCGTACCCGGATCAGCGCACTGCTGACAGCCACGGTGATGCTGTTCACCTTTGTCGCTGTCAGCATCGTATTGTGGGTGGGTGGGCACGACGTGCTTGCCGGGCGCCTCAGCGGCGGGCAGCTCTCGGCCTTCGTCTTCTATGCCCTGCTGGTCGCCGGTTCCGTGGGTGCGCTGAGCGAGGTGGCCGGGGATCTGCTGCGTGCTGCCGGCGCCACGGAACGTTTGCTGGAACTGCTCAACACCGAACCCGTCATCGCCTTGCCGGCAGCACCCGTTGCACTGCCGGAACCGGCGCGCGGCGAGGTGCAGTTGAGCGCCGTCACCTTCAGCTACCCGTCACGCCCCGAGCGTCCCGCGCTCAGCGATCTGTCACTGACGCTGCAACCCGGCCAGAAGGTGGCACTGGTCGGCCCTTCGGGCGCAGGCAAGTCAACCGTGCTGCAGCTGCTGTTGCGCTTCTACGACCCGGATACCGGCGTGATCCGTTTTGACGGCATCGATATCCGCCAGGCCGATCCGCAACAGCTGCGGCAGCGCATGGCGCTGGTGCCACAGGACCCGGTCATCTTCGGCGCCGACGCCTGGGAGAACATCCGCTACGGGTTTCCCGGGGTCACCGATGCCAGCGTCAGGCGCGCCGCGGAGGCTGCACACGCGGCGGAATTTCTCGACCAGTTGCCGCAGGGCTTCAATACCTTCCTCGGTGAACGTGGCGTGCGCCTGTCCGGCGGACAACGCCAGCGCATTGCCATCGCCCGCGCCATCCTGCGTAACCCGGCAGTGCTGCTGCTCGATGAAGCCACCAGTTCCCTGGACGCCGAAAGCGAACGCCTGGTCCAGGACGCGCTGGAACAGCTGATGCAGGCGCGCACCACGCTCATCATCGCGCATCGTCTCGCGACGGTGCGCAAGGTAGACCGGATCCTGGTGCTGGACCGTGGACGTATCGTCGCCAGCGGCCGCCATGACGAACTGGTCGCGGCGCAAGGACTCTACGCGCGGCTGGCCGCACTGCAGTTCCGCGATTCACCGGACGCCCTGGTGACGCCTGATGCCGGGCAGGTCGTGGTCCCCTAGAACTCGAACTCCATGCTGCGGTATACCTGCCCCGCATTGCGCTTTGCCAGGAATTCTGCAGTCGGCAGATGCATGTAGGGTGACTGGTCCACGTTGTAGGCGTCCTGCAGGGTCCCGCCGTTATCGAGCACCTCCCCGACCTTCTCGCGCAGGTACACCAGGTAATCACGCGTGTATTTTCGCACGGTCGCCATGTCGGTCGGCTCGCCATGCCCCGGGATCACCACCTCGGCGCCCAGCGCCTCGAACCTGTTGTCCCAGGTATCGATCCAGGCGGCGCTGTCGGTATGCTCGAACAGGGGCAGCATGCGCTGGTGGAAGGCCATGTCTCCGGAGATCACCAGCTTCTTTTCGGGCAGCCACACCACAATATCGCCGGGGCTGTGCGCGGGGCCCAGGTGCAGCAGCTCGATGCGCTCGCCGCCCAGCTCGATCACCATCCGGTCCTCGAAGGTCTCGTCCGGCATCACCACCTGCGTGCCCTCCGCCTTCTCCTTGATACGTTCCTGCGTCGCCTGCAGCAGGGCAAATGACTGTTCCTCGATCTCCTTGGCGGCATCTTCATGGGCAATCACCGTGGCACCCTGCGCCTGCCAGTAATTCGAACCCAGCATGGCATGGCCCTGGCCGTTTTCCAGCACCACGTACTTCACCGGCTGGTCGGTGATCTTTTTGATCTCGTCGTGCAGGGCCTTCGCCAGCAGGTAGTTATCCCCGGCATTCACGACCAGTACGCCGTCAGTGGTAACGACGAACGACAGGTTGTTGTTGTGCCCGGAATTGGCATAGGTCCCCGGCGCCGTCGCCCCGATCGCGGACCACACGCCTGGCACAACCTCGCGCGGCAGGTCGTAGAGCATCGACCCCGGCGCCTTGTCGCTGTTGTAGAGCGCCTCGCCGGTCAGCGGGGCCTCGTCCGCTGCCGCGGCC
>JASFOC010000120.1:0-6915 GCA_050116715.1 Gammaproteobacteria bacterium | reverse complement strand
CACGCCTGACCCGGGAATTACAGCCCGACCGGTTGACCGGGCTGGACTACTACCCGCTGCCTGCGCGAGGTGAACGCTTCCCGGTAAACGACCCGGACCTTGAACCCGTGCTGACGCCACGCCCGCAGGCGGAGGCCCGGTTCTTCCAGGGCATCCTGGAAGGCATTGCCCGCATCGAGGTCCTGGGCTACCGGCGCCTCGCGGCGCTGGGTGCACCCTGGCCGACCCGGGTCATCAGCACGGGGGGCGGTGCAGCCAACAGCGCCTGGCGTACAATACGCTCGCAGCTGCTGGACATCCCGGTGATCGCCGCCGGACACCAGCAGGCCGCCTACGGCACTGCCCTGCTGGCACTGCGTGGCGCGGCGAACCCGGCGCACATCTAATATGTAGCCCGGAGGCAGCAACGCGGAATCCGGAAAAAATGCCGCCAGCCCCGGATTCCGGCCTGACCGCCTGCATCCGGGCTGCACGCCGTTATGGCAAACCGTTAACGACTTTCAGGGTGATAAAACCTATGGCAGTAAAACAGACAGGCATGCATTACATCTTCGAGGGACTGCGCCTGATTCGCCAGCCGGGACTGCGCCGCTACGTGGCGGTGCCGCTGCTGGTCAGCGTGGTGCTTTTCAGCGCGGCCATCGCAGGCCTGACCCATTGGCTGGAGGGACTCATCAATATGCTGCTGGGTTACCTGCCAGGCTGGCTGGACTGGCTGCAATACCTGTTGTGGCCGGTGTTTGCGCTGCTTGGCGTGCTGGTTATCTTCTACAGTTTTTCCATCATCACCAACCTGATCGCAGCGCCCTTCAACGGCATGCTGGCTGAAGCCGTCGAGAAACACCTCACGGGACAACCCATAGAAACCGGCGGCTGGAAGGCGCTGGTGAAAGACATCGCCCCCAGCCTGGTCTCGGAGTTGCGCAAGCTGCTGTATTTCGCAGTGCGCGCGGTGCCACTCGGTCTGCTGTTCCTGATACCGGGTGTCAACCTGGCCGCCCCGTTTCTCTGGGCGCTGTTCAGCGCGTGGATGCTGGTGATCGAATACATCGACTACCCGATGGCGAACCACCTGCTGCATTTTTCCACGCAGCGCAAGCTGCTGCGCAGCCGGCGCCTGCTCGCCTACAGTTTCGGCGGTGGGTCGCTGCTGCTGACCATGATCCCCCTGCTGAATTTCCTCGCCATGCCGGTGTCCGTTGCCGGTGCCACGGCCATGTGGGTCGGGGAACTGAAGGACGTGTCAGAGGCCGGTAAAAACAGCTGAGCACGGCGCAACAGACTGTCGGTTACCGGCTCAGCCCATCGCGCCGGCGGGCGGCGTTTATGCCCACCAGGGTGCTTGTGCCCACCGGGGTACTTGCCGACCTTCAGGGTGCTCCCGCAGACGTCTGCCGTGCGTGCAGGCGCGGCCTCCTGGCCGTGCTCAGGCGGCGGCTATTGCCCTGCCGATTGATCAAGCCGGCTTGCATTCAGATAATCAGGGAACTGCAGACCACCAGCACGCCGATGATCAGCGCCATCACCAGTTTTATCATCACGGTCAGAAGCATATAAGTCCTGCATTCTTCCGCATCCACACGTCCTTCCGCCTCCAGTTGTTGTAACCGCATACTCATGCTGCTATCGCCTCCCTGTTGAAACTGGTGTCAGCATAGCGAAACGTCAACTGCCTGGCTGTGAAATAGTTGATAGAGGAAATGTAAAATAGTGACACTTCCAACAGGTCGACTGCGATGCAGTAGCCCCCTAGAGATAGTCTCCCAGCCGGCGCACGCCTTCCTGCAGGTTTTCCAGCGAGGTGGTATAGGCAAAGCGTACATGCCGTTCCGGTCTGAAGGTACCGAAGTCGGTACCGGGGGTGATGGCCACACCGGCCTCTTCCAGTAATTGCTGCGAGAAGGCGTAGCTGTCAGCGGTAAAGCGGCTGCAGTCTGCATACAGGTAAAAGGCACCGGCAGGCGTCACCGGGATAGCGAAGCCCAGCTCACGCAGCGCGGGCAGCAGATAGTCGCGCCGTTCCCGGAAGGCCTCGCGGCGACGCTCCAGGATCTCCAGGTTGTCGGTATCGAAGGCGCGCAGCGCCGCATGCTGGGAAAGCGTCGGCGCCGCCAGAAACAGGTTCTGCGCCAGCTTGTCGATTTCCGGGACCATGGCCAGCGGCGCGACCAGCCAGCCAAGGCGCCAGCCCGTCATACCGAAATATTTCGAAAAGCTGTTGATGACGAACACATCCTCTGAAACGGCCAGCGCCGTGGCAGCCGCCTCGCCGTAAACCAGTCCATGGTAGATTTCATCGACCACCAGCGCTCCGCCGCGGGTACGGGTGAAATCGTGAAATGACTGCAGTGTCTCCGCGTCAAGCAAAGTCCCGGTCGGGTTGGATGGCGAGGCAACCAGCAGGGCCGCGGTGTCCTGCGACCAGTGCGCCGCGACCTGTTGCAGTGACGGCTGATAGCCGGTGTCCGCCGTCACCGGGATGCCGACGGGTTCACCGTTGACGAGGTAGACAAAGTTGCGGTTGCAGGGATAGCCCGGGTCCGCCATCAACACCTTGTCGCCCGGATTCACCAGGGCAGCCATGACCAGTTGCAGTGCGGCGGATGCCCCCGGTGTTACCACGATGCGTTGTGGCTGCACGCTGACGCCGTAGCGTTCCAGGTAGAACCCGGCAATGCGCTCACGCAGTGCGGCCAGCCCCACGGCCGGGGTGTAATGCGTGCGCCCCTCGGCCAGTGCGCGAATGCCCGCATCGATAACCGGCTGCGGGGTCACGAAGTCCGGCTCGCCGATTTCCATGTGGATGATGGCGCGCCCGGCCGCCTCCAGTTCCCGCGCCCTTCCCAGCAGCGCCATCACATGGAAAGGCTGGATGTACTGCATGCGGCCGGCTGTTTTCATCAGCGCCCTGCCTGGCAACGGGCGTGCAGGCGGCGCAGGTACGCCGTATCCACCAGGGTTTCGGGTGGCAGATCACCCTGTAGCATCTGGCACGGCATGGCGGGCTCCCCGAGGTGATCCAGTACCACGGCGGCACCGCTGAAATCGTGCCGGTCAGTGTACCTGTTAACGGTAATCAGCACATCGATGCCTGCGGCATGCGCCGCCTGCATGCCATTCCCGGAGTCTTCCAGTGCGATGCATTCATCCGCCGCCAGCCCCATCTTTTCCAGTGCGTAGTTGTAGATATCGGGGGCCGGTTTCTTGTGCGGCACGATGCCACCGGCTGCAACCAGCTCGAACCAGTCTTCCTCGAATTCGCCGAAGCTGTGGCGGAACAGCGCAGTAACATTATCAGGCGTGGTCGTCGTCACCACCGCCAACCGCAAGCCCTGCTGATGTGCTTCCCGGATCAGGCGTTCGACCCCCGGCCGCAGCGGTACCTGACCGGTCGTGAGCATATCCACATAAAAGGCTGTCTTGCGCTGGTGCAGGCCGGCGATGAATCCGGCGCCGTCGGATGGCAACTCGAATTCAGGACGCTCGTGATCCAGGTAGTAGCGAATGCGCTCCTTGCCGCCGGTCACGGCAAGCAGGTCATGGTACAGGTCTGTACTCCACTCCCAGTCCAGGCCGGCTTCGGCAAAAGCGGCATTGAACGCCTGACGGTGAACTTCCTCGGTATCCGCCAACGTGCCATCGACATCGAACAACAGTGCTCTCAATTCAGTATTCATGGATTTATCGCCTCCTGGCCAGCGGCTGATTCTCATGCAATTGCCGCATGGCGTTCAAGTCGCCCCGGAATGGGTTTTTTACGGCCTGCAGGTAACCTTGACTAATGGTAAAAGTGGCGTATAAATAACGCCCCTGAATCAATACGTGCCGAAAACAAAACCTGCCCACAGGTTGCTTCAATACCCATGTTTTTAATATAAACAGTACCTTAGCACGGAAACGACCTGGAGATAGTCTGGAATGGCTACCAAGAAGAAAACAGTGAAATCGAAATCGGCTGCCACCAAAAAGGCCGTGACGAAGAAACCGACGGTTAAGAAAGCCAAAACCAAAAAGACAGCTGTCAAAAAAGCTGTGACGAAAAAGACCGTCTCCGGCAAAAATACCGCCAAGAAAAAAACTGTAACCAAGAAAGTGCCCGTAAAGAAAACGGCCGCAAAAAAAGAAGCCACGAAAAAACCGGCTGCCAGGAAACCTGCAGCCAAGACATCTTCAGGCCAGGTTGGTCCTGTTCCCGGTATCGCGCCCTACAAGGAAAAACGGGGCGAGGAATACATGAACGATGAACAAATCGCACACTTCAGGGACATCCTGCTCACCTGGAAGCGGGAATTGATGGAAGAGGTCGACCGCACGGTACACCACATGCAGGATGACGCCGCCAACTTCCCGGACCCGAACGACCGTGCAACGCAGGAATCCGAATTCAGCATGGAGTTGCGCGCCCGAGACCGCGAGCGCAAGCTGATCAAGAAGATCGATGAATCCATCCGCAATCTCGACAACGATGAATTTGGCTACTGTGAAGCGTGCGGTGTTGAAATCGGTATCCGCCGCCTGGAAGCACGGCCAACTGCAACACTCTGCATTGACTGCAAGATCCTGGATGAGATCCGGGAAAAGCAGATGGGCTGATCCGCCCGGGCTGTGCCCCCTGCAGTGAAGCCGGCTCCAGCCGGCTTTGTTGTTTGCGCCCGACGGTAGTTAACGGCAACAGACATAACAATGCCGCAACCAGAAATACCCAACACATCCATAGACAGCCGCAACATTCCCGGGGGGTATCGCGGCCGGTTTGCACCCTCGCCCACCGGCCCCCTGCACTTCGGCTCGCTCATCGCGGCTGTCGGCAGCTACCTGGATGCACGACATCATGGCGGCGAGTGGTTGCTGCGCATCGAAGACATCGACCCGCCGCGCGAAGTACCCGGCGCCGCCGATGCGATCCTGCGCACCCTGGACGGGTTCGGCATGCACTGGGACGGGCCGGTGGTTTACCAGAGCCGGCGCGACAGTCTCTATGCCAGCGCACTGGATGAACTGGCGCACAAGGGTTACCTGTTCGGCTGTGCCTGCACCCGCAAGGAAATCGCAGACAGCGCGATACGCTCGGAAGCCGGACTGGTCTACCCCGGGACCTGCCGTGACGGCATGCCACCCGGGCGCCATGCCCGCGCCCTGCGGGTGCGCACTGAACAGCGCCGCATCGAACTGGTCGACCGCCTGCAGGGCAAGCTGCAGCAACAACTCGACCGCGAAGTGGGTGATTTTATCATCCGGCGTGCGGACGGCCTGGTCGCCTACCAGCTAGCAGTGGTCGTCGATGACGCCGAGCAGCAGGTCACCCACGTGGTGCGCGGCGCCGATCTGCTGGACTCGACGCCGCGACAGCTTTACCTGCAGCAGTTGCTGGGGTTGCCGACACCGTCTTACCTGCACTTGCCGGTTGCCGTGGATGCCGCTACCGAGAAGCTGAGCAAGCAGACATTCGCCCGGGACGTCATCGCGGGCAAGGACAGTGCCGCGCTGCTGGACGTGCTGACGTTTCTTAACCAGCAGTTGCCGGCCTCACCCCGGGACGCCAGCCGCGAAGAACTCTGGCAGTGGGCGATCGCGCACTGGGATCCGGGCAGGATTGCCGGCAACCGGACCCTGGCGGCGCCCGCAGCATACTCGGCAAAAGTAACCAAAGATTAATAATTCCGCATTTGGCAGACAGCCCTGCAGGGATATAATCAGCCATCATTCAATATCCGCCCAATCAAACACGGAGCACACAATGCCTGAGAGCAAGATCTACGATGTACCGGAAGCATTTGCAAAGTCTGCACACCTGAATGCCGAGCAGTACAAAACCATGTATGAACAGTCCGTCACGGACCCTGCCGGTTTCTGGGCGGAACAGGCACAGCTGTTCCTGCACTGGGACAAACCCTGGGACACGGTGCTCGACTGGGACTACACCAGGGGACACATCCGCTGGTTCGAAGGCGGCAAGCTCAATGCCTGTTACAACTGTGTTGACCGCCACCTGGAGTCACGTGGTGACCAGACCGCACTGATCTGGGAAGGTGACGATCCCGCAAACGATGCGCACATCACCTACAGGCAGCTGCACGAACGCGTCTGCCGCATGGCAAACGTGCTCAAATCCCGCAATGTGCAAAAAGGCGATCGTGTCTGCATCTACATGCCGATGATCCCGGAAGCGGTCTATGCCATGCTGGCCTGTGCGCGCATCGGCGCCGTCCATTCGGTGGTCTTCGGGGGGTTCTCGCCCGATTCGATCAAGGACCGCATCCTGGACTCCGATTGTCACACCGTGATAACCGCTGACGAGGGCCTGCGCGGCAGCAAAACCGTGCACCTGAAAGGCAACGTCGATACCGCCCTCAAGTCCTGCCCCAACGTGCACACGGTCGTGGTCGTGCGCCACACCGGTGGCCAGATCGACTGGCACGAGGATCGTGACCTCTGGTACCACGAGGCCGCCGGGAACGTCGCGCCTGACTGTCCGGTGGAAATCATGGATGCCGAGGATCCGCTGTTCATCCTCTACACCTCCGGCTCGACCGGCAAACCCAAGGGCGCCATGCACACCACCGGCGGCTACCTGTTGTACGCCGCGATCACCCACAAGTATGTCTTCGATTACCATGACGGCGATGTCTACTGGTGCACGGCCGACGTCGGCTGGGTCACGGGGCACTCCTATATCGTGTATGGACCGCTGGCAAATGGCGGCATCTCGCTGGTGTTTGAAGGCGTGCCGACCTATCCCGATGCCTCGCGTTTCTGGGAGGTGGTCGACAAGCACAAGGTGAACACCTTCTATACCGCACCGACAGCGCTGCGCTCTCTTATGCGTCTCGGTGATGATCCTGTGAAGAAGACCTCCCGTGACAGCCTGCGCCTGCTTGGCAGTGTCGGCGAACCCATCAACCCGGAGGCCTGGGA
>JASFOC010000119.1:0-6958 GCA_050116715.1 Gammaproteobacteria bacterium | reverse complement strand
CCGCCGCGCCGCGTCAGGATACGCTCACAGAAGCACCGCCCGGTATGCTGCTGCCGCTGTGGGGCCTGATCCTCGCCAACCTCTACTTCGGTATCGACACCAGCCTGTCGGTCAGCGTTGCCATGCAGGCTGCCGACTGGCTGCTCGGCGGTGGCGGATGAACCTGCTGTTCATCCTGCAGCTTGCCTTCTGGACACCGCTGGCCGGTGCCCTGCTGATCGTGGCAACAGGCCGGCATGCGGTTATACGTGACGCGGTCAGCCTGGCCACCGCGATCATGCTGTTCGGCTCACTGCTGCTGCTCGCACCGGCCGTGTTCGGCGGTGCGCGTCCCGCCCTGGCACTGCTGGAACCCTTGCCCGGCCTGCCGTTGCAGCTGACGCTGGAACCGCTCGGCATGCTGTTCGCATTGCTGTCGAGTTCACTCTGGATCATCACCACCCTGTACGCATTTGGCTACATGGGCGCACACCAGACGCATAACCTGACGCGGTTCCATGCCTGCTTCGCACTTTCACTGTGGGCGGCGACCGGCATGGCGCTCGCAGGCAACCTGCTTACCCTGTTCGTCTGCTACGAAATCCTCACCCTTGTCACCTGGCCGCTGGTTACCCATGCGGGCACCCCGGAAGCACATCGCAGCGGGCGCATCTACCTGGGACTGCTGCTGGGAACCTCGATCAGCCTGCTGCTGCTCGCGATCATCTGGACCTGGCAACTGACCGGCACCCTCGACTTCGTCGCGGGTGGTTTCCTGCAGGACAGCGCATCACCCGTGCTGCTGGGTGTATTGCTGGTGCTGTATGTCCTGGGCATCGGCAAGGCCGCGCTGATGCCCTTCCACCGCTGGCTGCCGGCGGCCATGGTCGCGCCCACGCCGGTGAGTGCACTGCTGCATGCCGTGGCGGTGGTCAAGGGTGGGGTGTTCTTCATCCTGAAGGTCGTGCTGTACGTGTTCGGCATCGACACGCTGGCGCAGCTGTGGAGCAGGCAATGGCTGCTGTATGCCGCCGGCCTCACCATCCTGCTGGCCTCGCTGGCAGCGCTGCGCCACGACAATCTCAAGGTGCGGCTGGCCTACTCCACCATCAGCCAGCTCGGCTATATTGTGGCGGGCGCCCTGCTGGCGACGTCGGCGGGCATCATCGGCAGCGCCATGCACATCGTGACGCATGCCTTCGGCAAGATCACGCTGTTCTTCTGCGCCGGTGTCATCCTGGTCGCCGCAAACAAGGCCGACATCAGCCAGATGCGCGGCCTTGGCCGCAGCATGCCTTTCACCATGGCCGCCTTCCTCGTTGCCGCGCTGAGCATCATCGGCCTGCCACCCGGCGGCGGCACCTGGAGCAAGTGGTTCCTGGTCGCGGGCAGCCTCGAGACAGACCAGCTGCTGCTGCTGGCGGTGCTGCTGGGCGGTTCCCTGCTGAGCGCGCTGTACCTGCTGCCGATCCCGGTACGCGGCTTTTTCAGCCGTCCCGAGGAGGCGCTGAACATCGCGGATCACCGGGTACCGTTGTCCTGCCAGGTGGCCATCGGGCTGGCCTGTCTCGGCTGCGTGCTGCTGTTTTTCCAGGGGGATGCCCTGTACCGGATCGCCCGCCTGCTGCTCCCCGGGGGCACGCATGCCGGATAAACGCCGGCACCTGTTCGACAGGCCGCGCAACGTGCGCCGCCTGCTGTACGTGCTGTACAGCATCTGCGCCCTGTTGCTCGCTGTGGAATTCTTTTACCCGCGCCATGCCCGGCATGCCTGGGATGAATGGCCGGGCTTCTATGCCGGCTACGGCTTCGTCGGCTGCGTGCTGCTGGTGCTGATCGCAAAGCTGCTGCGCCGTTTCCTGCAGCGCCCGGAGAACTATTACGATGACGGGGAGGTGCCGTGAGCACACTGCCCCAGCTCCCGCCATTCCTCATCCTCTACGCCGCTGCGCTGCTTGCCGGGTTCACCCACGGCAAGTTGCGCAGCCTGGTGATTCTCGCTGCGCCGTTGCTGGCTGGTATCTGTGTGTATGGATTGACCGAGGGCAATGTACTGCAGTTCGAATTCCTCGGTTACCTCCTGGTGCCGCTGCGCGTGGACGGTCTCAGCCGGGTGTTTGGCTACCTGTTCCTGACCGCGTCATTCATCGCGGTCATCTTCTCCCTGCACGTGAAGGATACCCTGCAGCATGTTGCGGCGATGGTTTATGCCGGCAGTGCGCTGGGTGCCGTGTTCGCCGGTGACCTGCTGACGCTGTTCGTGTTCTGGGAACTGCTGGCGGTTTCCTCGGTATTCCTGGTGTGGGCCCGGCGCACTGAACGTGCCGTGGCAGCCGGCCTGCGCTACCTGGTGGTGCAGATCACGTCCGGCGTGCTGCTGCTGGCCGGGGCAGTGCTGCACCTGCAGCAGACCGGCTCTCCGGCATTCAGCCACATCGGACTCGATGGCCTGTCCGGCTGGCTGATCTTCACGGCATTTGGCATCAAGTGCGCATTCCCGTTTTTGCACAACTGGCTCACCGATGCCTATCCCGAGGCCACCCCGACCGGCACCGTGTTTCTCAGTGCAATGACCACCAAGGTCGCGGTGTACGCACTGGCACGCGGCTTCCCGGGAACCGAACTGCTGATCTGGATCGGCGCGGCCATGACCTGCTTCCCGATTTTCTATGCCGTGATCGAGAACGACCTGCGGCGGGTGCTGGCCTACAGCATGATCAACCAGATCGGCTTCATGGTGTGCGCCATCGGCATCGGCACCACGCTGGCGCTGAACGGTGCGGTGGCGCATGCCTTCAACGAGGTCATCTTCAAGGGCCTGCTGTTGATGTCGATGGGGGCCGTGCTGCATGTCACCGGGCGCAGCAACGGCTCGGACCTGGGCGGGCTCTACAAGACCATGCCGAAGACCACGGCATTATGCATCGTCGGGGCGCTGTCGATCTCCGCCTTCCCCCTGTTCAGCGGCTTCGTCAGCAAGGCCATCATCATGAGCGCCGTGCTGGACGCCGGCCACGACCGGGTCTGGCTGGCACTGCTGTTCGCCTCCGCCGGCGTGTTCCACCACGCGGGCATCAAGATCCCCTACTTCGCCTTCTTCGCACATGATGCGGGAATCCGCGCAACCGAGCCTCCCCCCAACATGCTGCTGGCCATGCTGCTGGCGGCGCTGCTGTGCGTGCTAATCGGCATCTACCCCGAGGCACTCTACCGGCTGCTCCCGTACGCAATGCACTATGATCCTTACGATGCCACGCATGTCACCAGCCAGCTGCAACTGCTGTGCTTCGCCGCGCTGGCCTTCACCTGGCTGAACCTGCAAGGCATCTATCCGCCGGAACTGCGTGCAGTGAACCTCGATTTCGACTGGACCTACCGGCGCCTGCTGCCGGGGGCATATCGCGCGCTGCTGGCTTCCCTGCAACCCCTGGACCGGACCGTCAGGAGCGGCACTGCGAGCCTGGTGAAGAATTCCATCAGCACACTCTTTCGCCATCACGGCCCGCAGGGAATGCTGGCACGCACCTGGCCGACCGGCAGCATGGTGCTGTGGGTCGCCGTGCTGCTGGGTGCCTATCTGCTGGCATACCTGCTGGCATGGTGAAGCGGCACGACTCCCCGGGCAAATTGTCGCTGAAATCCGGGGACAATCGCATTTTGCAGCCGCCCCCGTTGATGTGTTGATTACAGGGCTCATTGATAGCCGGGGTTTTGAAAATGCCGTGCAGCAGCGCAGGGCTGCGCCCCCGGGAAGACTGCTGCAATGCCCTGTTGAATTTCCGGCAATACTAACCGTCAAAGCCCATGCGTAGTCCCTAAGTACAATTTACAGTCCACTGCCGGTGGCAGAAAATTCATAGCAGGTAATCAGGCAAAAGCCCGGGTTAATAATTCTGTCGCAGCATGCAGTGAGGAGAACCGGTGAACATCAGATCAACATCATGGCTGGCGCTTGCAATGCTGCAGATCGGCATGGCAGGAAATGCACTGGCGGCAACCGTGTATACGGACAGGTCGCTGTTCGAAGCCGCGCTGATGTCATCCACCGTCGAGGACTTCGAATCCTATACACCCTTTGGCAACCCGGATGCATCACCCGCGTTGCCTGATGGCCTGACTGACTGGGCAGGGAATGATTTTTCTCTCAGCGCCACACCCGGGGCAATCAAGATACTGGACGCCCCATACCCCATTGCAGATCCCGAAGTCGTTAATACCACCAGCGGTGGTGATAACTTCCTGTACCTGGATACGGACAAGGGCCTGGTCGGCTCGGAAACTGTCTTTTCCCTGTACACCCCAGCAGACGCCTTTGGCTTCAACTACACGGGCGTGTTTGAACCGGGCACGACGTTCATGATCAGCATTGGCTTGGATAACTTCGATCTGGAGCTTAACAATCCCGAGGCCAGCCCCCTGTTCTGGGGTGTTCTCGGGCTGGGCAGTTTCAGCGAAATCACACTCACCACCAGCACCGACAGCGGCTATGGTGTGGATGACGTCATATTCGGCTCGGCCGTTCCGCTGCCACCGGCACTCTGGCTGTTCGGCTCCGGTCTGCTGGCGCTGGCGAGCGCTGCGATGAGAAAAAAGGCACACCGCTGACGCCGTTCACCAGGGCCAATGGCTCGCCGGCAAGACCTGCGTGCAATGTATCGTTACAGGCAAACAATCGAGAATAACCGGGAGGCAGCCGTCGCTTGCCGGCAGCCGTACAGACAACCAGGGCAGCAGGCCGCATGCCGGCCGTCATCCAGCGTCAGGCAAAACTTCGGACGCTCGCCGTCACGCCCGGGAGGGAACGCCATGTTCATCCAGCAAAAGCAGATTTTTCACTGGCGCCGCAGCGTCCGTAATGGCCGGGAAACCGGCTGCTGCAAACGACTGCTTGCAGGCATCATGCTGTTCAGCAGCACTGTCAGCATCATGGCGGCGCCAACCGGGGGCACCGTCAGACCAGGTTCCGGCCAGGCGGACATCAGTATTGGCACCAATACCACGATCAACCAGACAACCAACCGCGTGAGCATCGACTGGACCGGCTTTGATACCACGGCATCCGAGTCGGTGACGTTCAACCAGCCCGGCAGCAAGGCCCTTGCCATCAACCGCATCAGCGGCAACCGCACGACCTTCGACGGCACCCTGAACGCCAATGGCCGCGTCTTCCTGATCAACCAGAACGGCATCACCTTCGGATCGACTGCCCAGGTGAACACAGTCTCCTTGCTGGCCACGACATCGGAACTCACCGACAGCATGACCGCGCCCGAGACCTACACCTTCAGCGGCACAGGCTATGGCTCGATCATCAACAACGGCACCATCACTGTCTCGGATGGCGGTTTTGCGATCCTGGCCGCACCCTATGTCGAGAACAACGGTTTCATCAAGGCCGACCTGGGACAGGTGGAACTCGCCTCGACCGGCGACTACACCGTCAATGTCGACCTGCGCGGCGACGGACTGATTACCTATAACACCGCGGGAGAATTTCTCGACGATGATACCAACCCGCTGGGTGCAACCAGTACCGGCACGCTGCAGGCAAAGTCCGGCCATGTCTACCTGAGCGCGAACATGGCATCCGAAATCGTCGAGGGCGTGGTCAACCTCAGCGGCGTGGTGGATGCCGACCAGTTTGTCAGTACACCCGATGGCCTCGAGATGGTCGCCAGCGCGGCTGCGCCCGGCACCTACCCGGGCGGCACCATCAAGGTCGAATCGACCGGAGACATCAATATCGGCGCCGCTGCCGACATCCATGCCCTTGGCGGGGAAACGGTTACCGCCGCTTTCCATGCGGACCGCGACATCAACATGGGAACCGCCGGCGATCCTGCGAGTATCACCCTGAAGGCACTCGCAGAGGATGATGCCGGCTCCGGCAACAGCGCGACGCGTGCAGATGCCAGCCTGGAAATGATTGCTGCCCGGAACGGCGGCGCAGGGACCGTGAATATCGATGGCGGCAATGTCGAAGTCACCGCGGATGCAAGCGGCACAGCCGAGACAACCGCGGCAGCCACTGTCGTCATCGAAGGCGCCGAGGTGGATATCGATGCCGGCTTCGCTGTCCATGCCCGGGCGGCGTCGCTCGTTGACGCAAGCATCTCCGGCAGCGCCGGGACCGATGCGCTGGCGGTGCTGGATGTGATTGCCAACGGTGAAATCGAGTACGATACCTCGCACAACGTAATCCGCTATGGTGAGCCAGGCGACCTGGCCCTGAGCGGCGACATCGATGTCAGCGCCACGGCCACTTCGAGCAACGCCGACGACAGCAGGGCAACGGCAAATACCCTGCTGGCAGCCAGCGGCAGCACTGGCGTGACCGCTCCGATCGACGTCAATGCCGTCGCCACGTCCGCGCCCGGAATAGACGGTGATGTTGCCGACGGCACGAGCGCCGCCGATGCCAACGCAGCGCTGGTCATTCTGGGTGGCACACCCCAGGGTCTGCTGAGTCTCGCGCGCGATGTCTCCCTGAACCGAATTTCGGTGCTGGGTACACTTTCGGATATCCTGACCCTCGCCAATCTCGACGATGTGCTGGCGGTGTTCAGCGGCCTCGTTGATGACCCGGTCGCCTTCCTCGACAGTCTGGGCGGCGTCGGTCCGGGCAGTGTCAGCTACACGGGTGACAGCAATATCAACGCGCTCGCCGATTACAACACCCTCGGCAGCGACCAGGGCAGCACGCAAGGCCTTGCCGAGGCCACCGCGGCCGGGTATTTCGCCGCTGGCGGGGATACCTATATCAATACCGATCCCGTCAAGGTCAACTCGCAGGCCAACACAAACTATGACGACGGATCCGGCGGCACCAGCGGTGCCAGCGTCGACACCGGGGCAAGCAGCTTCCTGGTCGCCGTCGCAGGACTCCATGACCTGTATGGCAGTGACTCCGACGGCACAACAACCAGCACCCTGACCGTGCTGGGCGATCTGTCGACAACTGCCAGGGAACAGGCATCCA
>JASFOC010000118.1:0-6988 GCA_050116715.1 Gammaproteobacteria bacterium | reverse complement strand
ACGCTCTCCTGAAATTCAGGATCAAATCCGCCGATCAGGTCGATAACAGTCTCTACAATCGCGGGCATGGTGCTTTCGCAGGCCCTGCGCATTTCCTCTGTAATATCAAATTCTGTAAATTTGCCGTCCACCGGCGCCTCAACTTTGACCCTGCGTTTCGGGTCACCCACGAAACCATGTTTCTCCTTGTACTTGCGCACCATGTTCAGTGAAAAATCAGCCTCGGGGTGCTTTTCGGACAGCAGCCGCAGGAGTTGCTCGTCGATATAGTCGCCAGCCGTGAGGATGCTGCGCTGGTCCTCCTCCAGTGGGACCGTGCCATGCATGATGCAGAAATCCACGGTACCTGCACCAATGTCAATAATCATGGTGTTATCCAGTGCCCCCAGGCCGTATGCCACCGAAAAAGGTTCGGAGACGACCATCAGCTTCTTCGCATGGCTCGATATAGCCTTCTTGATGGCGATCTTGTTCACCTTCAGTGCTTCTGCCGGCACACCAACGGCAACGCATATATCGCTGTCGCTGTCGACATCAGCGAGTTCGATCAGATGACCGATCAGTTCCTCGACTGCAGCCTCGTCCTGTTCGGTGCCCTCCTTGAGGACGCCGTTTTGCAGTGGCCGTGAAAGGTTAAGTGCGAGCCGGTGCTCAAGTGCCTCATTGCCAAACAAGACACGTTTGCCAATCATCTTCTTTGCAACGAAGTCCTTCGGCCACCCTACATAGCTTTCCACCCACTTCCGATTACCGTTACTTGCCGATACCACAGACCTGGATGTTCCCAGATCAATACCGATGTACAGCATGTTATCTTTCTTGCTTGAAGACATAATTAATTTGACCTCCCTCTCGTGGGCTGCGATGCTCACGCTGATCAAGGTAATCTATAATTCCCGTTTTTAAGAAATCCGCGATATCATCGCGGTACTCAGGCTTACTCAGGCGGGTTTCCTCGGCCATGTTGCTGATACATGAAACTTCCACCAGTACACTTGGAACCTCGACCCCTAACAGTACCACAAACGGTCCCGTCTTCGAGCCTGCGTCGATCAGGTCCTGATTATGGCTTTGCAGGCCGCTGTAGAGCTTGCGGTGAATGGCATTTGCCAGATCCCTCGACTCCTCCGTTTTCATGGTGTCGCCGATTTTAGCTATGATCTGGCGAAAATCGCCGATGGCATAGTCGGAATCGTGATTTTCCTTCTCCGCAATTTCCAGGGTTCGCTTGTCCGAATACGGACCAAAGTAAAATGTCTCGACATAGTTGATATTCGACGCTTCCGATGGCAGGGCATTTGCGTGAATCGAGATAAACAGGTCCGCGTTATTGTCTTTAGCAAAGGCAACGCGCTCCTTCAGGTATACCTTTCTGTCTTCCCCGCGTGTCAGTAGCACACGGTACCTGCCGGTCCTGGCAAGTTTGTCACGTAATCTCCTGGCGATATCCAGAGAGACATCTTTTTCCATCAGCCCCTGGTGGCCCATTGCACCCGGATCGATCCCGCCATGACCCGGGTCAATAACAATGGTGCCGATCTTGAGATCGAACAGGTCTGCCATGGGCATATCCAGCCGGGTGAGCATCGCATCATAGTCTCCGACAGTAACGATGTCGTTACCGGCCATATATGCCAGATCGGTAGCGGCAGGGCGGTCAATTTCCTGATGGCTATCCCGCTGTTTTTGAGCAATAAACAGCGTGTCAGGGAGCGGGGGCAGGGACACCGCATCGTGCGCCGGCATCGCAGCTGGTCCCTTGCTGTCATCCAGCGTCAGTCTGACGTTAATTCCGAATAAAGATATCAAAACCAGCAACACGACCATGACCGCTTTGCGGCCCTTGCCATGCGGGTCTTTTGAGTTACCTGAGCGTCTCTTCCCATAGTCTGTGCGCGGAATACCGGCATTGTCCTCGTAGACGCCCCTGAGTACCTTCTCTTTTAAGCTTGAATGGTGGCTCATGTGCCTGTAAATGAATCATTAAAGCAAACGACTGAAAAACCCGGTCTCGTGTTGTGCACAGTGTCAGCAGTCTCCGGAAAGCCTGGTTTATCCTGCTGTGTTCTTTCTATCCGGATTTTTTTCGAAACCTTTATCATCATGCCTGCGCTTGCTGGATCACCTGTCCGTGACGACCGGATTCCCGGCTCATCCCTGGAACTGTTTCGACGGGCTCACATACCAGGGAAGTTGCTTTGCTACATTCCCGCGGAGGAAATCCTGCAGTGTACGACGTGGCCGGAATTTGGCAGGTTTCCTCAACATTGCCAGTCTTGCCAGCTTGATGTTCGATTCGCGGCCAGTGAAATGACCTGCAGGGATCTGTACTTACCTGCAATCCTGGTACCTCAATGGCCAGGTTTCCGGGTTTCTCCCTGTTGTCACGCTGCTCGAGAACTGCGACCAACCCCCCGCCGTGGTGGGTAGCCGGCTGCTTTTCCGCCAGTTCGGGTCTCCTTAATGCACCAGGCGATATCAGCTACACGTTGGCATCGTACCTGTAATTGTCGTGGATTTCCCCTGACTTTATGCTGCTGGGCCACCTCTTGTGAAGGCCTGCGTCCTTCGCCTGCGAGGTAGAGCCGTCGTCACCTACAACCCGACTGTCTGCGGAATACAGCAGGAGATTCCGGCCCAAGCACTTTGCAGCGCGGTACGGTGAGCATGCAAGCCAGGATTCTGGCACAAAGGCGGCGGTGTTCTTCTAGCCGGCTTCCGCCCTTGCGCCACTGTCAACAGAGGTATCTGCCTGTTTGTACAGCATAAGCAGCGCTAGCTCAGGGTCCGGTACGGCTAACCGGATGCGCATTTAGGTCGGGTGGCTTGATCTGGAACAGGCTCCATCAGCGGTAAAGGGCATTCGCAACTCACAGTCTGTCCATAATGTATCGCATCTGTAGCTCTGGACCAATAAGCAGACACCAGCGTGGCACAAGGCAACGTCCGCAACCAGTGTCGCCGTGCTGCGTCTGGTTTGGCCTTGAATTGCTTGGTATTTTTCAGTCCGGCCAGTGTGAGGTGGTATAAACCTCAAGACACAGGAGCGAGAGATGCCAGGCAGGACCGTTTCCACCGTACAGACCATGACACAGCCCCTGGTCTCGCTCAGCCGGGCGCGCCCGTTTCCCCAACGTTTCCAGTGTGCAGCCAGTCCCGGGCGCGATCGACTCTGTCGCCGCCCACTGCGACGGGACTCCCCCCGATGTTCAAAAACCAACCGAACCACTCATTCCCGGACTTCCGGAGAATGTCCCGCTGACTTGCTAATGCCATAAGCGCATGATTTCTATGCGCGATGATGGTCCCGCCGGGACTCACTCCGAGAGCAACCGGTAGGCAACCCAGGGCGCCATCCGCTACACTCTGGCGCAGTCATAACTGAAAGGGTGCCTCCCAACATGCGCATTATCACCGCGATCGTTTACCTCGCTTTGATAGGACTGCTTGTCTCTTGCGAACAGCAGGAATCCACTTCAGATATCGACCCCATGCTTGGGCGCGACTGTTTCGAGAGTCAGCGCACCGCACTTCCGCCGGGCACCCAGTACGAGGGAATAGATCATGTCGCACGGAATCGACTCACCATAAAGATCATGAATGGGATTGATGTCGAGACGATCGATTGTGCACTCAATCCAGACGGGACATTGCAGGGCATGGGTGAATAACGCTTCAGCGAGGTTGGTCACAGATTCCCCTGGCCAGTGCCCTGCCGGAAATCACGCCAGGGAATTCCGATCCCGTGATGCCATTGCCGTAACCCGTTGATTACTATAGAAAGAGGCGGGCCTGTCAGGACACGAACCTGCTGGCACCGGATGCGGCGGCCTGTACCCGCGACGGGTACTGTCGGTGTATAGTCCTTTGCGTGACCAATCTGGCACCAGTTGATCCTATATCACGGAGTATTGCATGACACGCTTCCACGGGCTTTATTCACGAATCGTCATCCTGTGTATTCTCGGCATTGGCCTTGCCGTTACGCAGGCTGCAACAGCCGGACAGGTGCTATCCCGAATCCAGGATAAGGGTGAACTGGTGCTGGGTACCTCGGGCAATATGCCATCAATGAGTCAGAAGCTGGAAGATGGCAAGGTGGTCGGTTTTGACATCGACCTTGCCAGATTGATGGCCTCCGGTATGGGTGTGAAGCTGAGTATCCAGACCATGCCGTTCGACGAACTGCTACCCGCATTGGAGAAAGGAGATGTCGATGTCGTGATATCCAATGTGACGATAAATCCGCAGCGGAATATGAAGGTGGCCTTTGTCGGGCCGTACATGACCTCCGGCAAGTGTGTCATTACCAGGGAAGAACGACTGGCCAAGGCCACGGAGGCCGAGAATCTCAATGTGCCCGAGACCCGGCTTGCCGCATTGAGTGGCACAACGAGTGCAGAATTTGTCAAGGTGCTGTTGCCCAGGGCCACACTGACCCTCGTCGAGGATTTTGAAAGCGGGGTCAGCCTGGTCAATGCTGGCAAGGTGGGTGGACTCCTGACCGATTACCCGATCTGCCTGGCGATGCAGAAGAACTATCCGGACGCGGGGTTCGTGTCGGTCTTTTCGTTGCTCAGCTATGAACCCATTGGTATCGCCATTCCTGCCGATGACTCGCTGTATCTCAACTGGACGGAGAATTTCCTGTTGCGAGTTGAAGGGACCGGTTATCTGGAAGAGCTTGCAGTGCGCTGGTTTGGCAGGCCGATCAGTGAGAATGAAGAATAGCTGCACGCCTGACATACCGTCCCCGGTGTCGGACAACTCGCAAGAACGAGGTGACCTTGAACGGGGCCTCACGTGTGGTCGTTCAGATCTGGCCTGGCGGTTACCGGTTTGATGTGGTGACTGTCAGTTCAACTTAAACCACTCATTGCATTTAGCGGGTACCCGTTCAGGCTGAGCGTCAGTCGGACATAAGCAGCTCATCAACTTCCTTTTCTGCCTCGGCCCAGTCCTGCATCTCGCCGCCCGGTGCAAACCCCCTTTGTTCAGCCTTGTGATAGGCAGCGATGGCAATCATCTTCCAGCGCTCCTCTGACGAAATGCTTATCGACGATGTTTCCGGTGTAGCGGTTGCTGTGGACTTGCCGGCCACCTTTTTCGCGGTGGTTTCCCTGGGTTTGGCAGCGGTCTTTTTGGCCACCTTCTTTACCGGGGCCTCCTGGGCGCTGACAGCCGGCTTCTTTGCGACCTTTTTGGCTGTGCTGGCCCTGGCATTGGTAGCGGACGTCCTGGCTGCCTTTGTTGCGGCTGTTTCATTGGCGCTGACGGCCACTTTATTTGCGGAGACTTTCTGTGCCTTGACAGCCGTCTTTCTGGCCGTCCCTTTCTTAGCAGGTGTTTTCGTCGTGGTCTTTTGCTTGCTGTCAGGTGTCATGAAGCTTCCCTTTTAGAAGGTTAACAGGGTTTCTGGTCTGGCGGATATTATATATATGCTGTCCAATGATCCAGCCTTAAAGTGCCTGAGGGCGTCGGGGCGAGTCATTTCATCAATCAAGGCTTCTGCTCGACGACTGCATTAATGTTACTGCTTCCTCCGGGTTGTCACACGATGAAACGGACGACACCGAATGCACTTTCCCTTCGCTCCGCCATGACTGGCGCCAGGGGATTCCGGTCTTTGAATCCCGATTCCATAACATTATGATTTTTTGGAAGAAGGTGGGTCCGCCAGGATGTCGGGCCTGGTGATGCCGGATGTGGTGAGCGGCACGGGGCCCTAGGTCGTCATGTCCTGTATGGATCAATATCCTGTAACAATCCTTATCCTGATGCTTTGCTTTGCACGATGGCGTGAATAGTCTCTTTGGCATTTTCCAGTTGTCGAACTCGTTTCCAAAATTTTTCGGGGGCATGATTATAGATCCCGAGTAACGCATGCCCGGCAACCCAGACCAGCTCACGCCGTTTTTTGAACCGGCAGGCCGCGTCGTTTTCCCATTCCCGATTCAATGCGTCGATATCGCGATACGGAAATTCGATAAAGAACGTTTGCCACTGTTTGGGCTTGACAGGGTTGCCAGGTGACCGTCTGCAACACCAGTCAGGGTGCGCTGCCAGTGTCGCATCAAAAAGCGCTTTAACGATGGGGGTCTGATTCTTGACGCTTGCTGCCGTCCGACTTGCCTGATGTATGTCACTGGAGAAATACATTGTCTCGGTTTCCTCGACAAACTCCCGTATGGCGGTCTGCTGATAATCTTCGCCCTCGCCCAGTCCGCCACCGAAGTCAATGAGATAGCCGACCTTCCTGCCTGTAAAGGTCTTCTGGAACAAGAAGTAGACTTCGCCATCGATAACAGCAAAGGGTATAACACCCGCACCCATCGATTGTTCTCCTCCACGATTTCCAGTGCCTGATGCTGATTCAGATTGGATCTGTTTTATATGGAAGTATAAGCCAGATGCGCTTTACCGGGTCCTGCTTGAGCAAATGGATGTGTACCGGGGTGCTATCAGTAATGGCGATTCAGGTTTGAATCTGGAAGGGTGTTACTGGGCGGGTTGGCCCGAATCAGGCCCTGGTCTTGCAACGCTGCTGGATGCTTCTGGCGCGCCCTGCTCCCTCCCTCCCCGATGCCCTGGCAGCAACGATATGACGCCATGATTACCATGTGAACCCGCCAGGGCTCGAATGCGAAAGCGTTGGTTCAGTCAACCTGTCCAGTCAACCAGGCCATGACGCTCTGGATTGGACGACATGCTGCGCTGCTTCCATGTGATCCTGCGTTCCTGCATGCGACGCTATGTCGCACTCGTGTGCTTTTCTTTCTTGATCCGAATCAAGGCAACAGAAACCCGTATCAGGCAAATTAGTATTGCGTAAATTTGAGACAGGCAGCGTCTTTGAATAATCGACACAGCCAATATCTCAGAGGGTAAAGATGATGAACAAGCATAGAAAGTTGAGTGTACTGGCGCGTTTCCAACCCCGGGTGGTGGATGATCTGATGCCGGATCTGGCAAAGGCCATCGGCAGCGA
>JASFOC010000117.1:0-7000 GCA_050116715.1 Gammaproteobacteria bacterium | reverse complement strand
GCTATGGTTCCAGAACCGAAACACTGCGCCCGATCTTCAGTGAATACGGTCTGATCCGTCACCGCGTGGTGGTCGAGGTACGCTGGCTGCAGGCACTTTCGCGGCAGGCGGACATTCCGGAAGTGCCTTTGCTGAGTGTGCATGCCGAGCGCGTGCTGAACGAGATAATCGACAAGTTCAGCGAGCAGGACGCGCAACGCGTCAAGAATATCGAGCGCACTACCAACCATGATGTCAAGGCGGTGGAGTATTTTCTCAAGGAGAAAATCACCGGTAACGAGGAACTCGAGGCAGTCAGTGAGTTCATTCACTTTGCCTGTACCTCCGAGGACATCAACAACCTGGCCTATGCCCTGATGCTGCGCGAGGCACGCAACCAGGCAATGCTGCCGCTGCTCGATATGGTGATCAATGAAATCGCCGGACTGGCGCATCACTATGCCGACCAGCCCATGCTGTCGCGCACCCATGGACAAACCGCATCACCCACGACTGTCGGCAAGGAGATGGCAAACGTGGTCGCGCGTCTGCGGCGGCAGCGGGAGCAGTTTGCGGCGGTGCCCATGCTGGGCAAGATCAACGGCGCGGTCGGTAACTACAATGCGCACCTCGTGGCATACCCGGCAGTCGACTGGCCGGAATTCGCCCGGCAATTCATCATCGACCTTGGCCTGGAATTCAACCCGTACACCACGCAGATCGAGCCGCACGACTATATCGCCGAGCAATTCGATGCCCTGGCGCGTTTTAACACCGTGCTGATCGATTTCTGCCGTGACGTGTGGAGCTACATCTCGCTCGGCTATTTCAGGCAGAAAACCGTGGCCGGCGAAATCGGATCATCCACCATGCCGCACAAGGTGAACCCGATCGATTTTGAAAATGCCGAGGGCAACCTGGGTATTGCCAATGCCCTGTTCACGCATTTTGCAGCCAAGTTGCCGGTTTCGCGCTGGCAGCGTGACCTTAGCGATTCGACCGTGTTGCGCAACCTCGGCGTGGCTGTTTCCCACTGTGTTATCGCCTGCGAATCCTGCCTGAAGGGAATCAGCAAACTGCAGGTGAATCCGCAGCGCACGGCGGAAGACCTGGACCACAGCTGGGAGGTGCTCGCCGAGGCATTGCAAACCGTCATGCGTCGTTATGGAATCGAGAAGCCCTACGAAAAGCTCAAGGACCTGACGCGGGACCAGGCAGTTACCCGGGAAACACTGCAGGAATTCATCCAGACGCTGGAACTGCCGGATGAGATCAAGGCGGAACTCTCCCGCCTCACACCCGCAAGCTACACCGGCAACGCCGCTGACCAGGCACGCACCATCTGAGTCCGGCCCTGGCAATGCTGCAATGAACGAACTGCCGGCGTGTCTCGTTGTCGAGGCCGACTGGGTTCGCGACAAGGCCGCGATCCGCGGCGTCCGCCAGCGCGTGTTTGTCGAGGAACAGGGTATTCCGGTGAATCTCGAATGGGATGGCCGGGATGCTGTCTGTCGTCATGTGCTGGCGCTGGCGGGGTCAACCGAGGTCGTCGCGACAGGCCGGCTGCAGGCTGACGGACGTATAGGCCGGATGGCTGTCCTGTATGAATGGCGTGGCAGGGGGGTGGGCAGCGCGCTTCTTGATCGGTTGCAACACTGCGCGCTGGACAGCGGATTGCAGCGGGTCTACGTCCATGCCCGGCTGGACGTTGCCGGATTCTACAGTCGCGCAGGCTTTCAGGCTGCCGGGCAGCCGTTCACTGCGGCTGACATACCCCACATAGAGATGCGCAAAGTGCTGGTACACGCCGGGGTTATTCCGGCCGGCGTCGCCGACCCGGAGATCAGTCGCGACTGAACACCAGCCGGGTCAGCGGATGCGCCCTGATATCCTCGAGTGAAATCCACTCTGCCTGAATGCTGTTCAGTCGCCGGTCCGCCCGGTAGCGGCGGTTACAGCCGAACTGGAGATCCTGCCGGTGGTTGTTGGCGCGCCGGTCGATGGTCTGCCTTCTGTTTCTCATCATGCCCCCACTAGCATCCGCTGCTGTAGACACGGGTTATTTTTCCCTGTTTCAGCGAATGCGTCTATTGGACAAAGGTCCGATAGCGATTCATCGCCTGGATGTCGATAATTGAACTGGAAATCCAGCACAGATTTTCCAATACTTCGGGACAGAGTAGCAGGTTACCTGAAATGATGAACACAGGCAGTGAAAACCCAGTCACACAGGCGACGGCCAGCCTGGAATCGCTACAGCTTGGTGTGGACAGGGACATGATCAGACTGGCAGGCAGTGAGGATGTCCGCACCATTGCAGTTGAGCTTGCCCGCCAGGCGCAACGTATCCTGTTGCTGTATACGCATGACATGGAAGCAAGGATCTATGACCGGCAGCCGTTTATCGAGGCCGTCACTGGGCTGGTGCGACGCTATCCGGGCGCCTGTTTCAATGTTCTGGTTCAGGATGCCGACCGGGTCGTCAAGGAAGGGCACCGCCTGGTCGAGCTGGCGCGGCGGCTGGGATCAAGCATCCAGATACGGCGCTGCGCAGAGCAGTACCGCCGTTACCGCGGGACTTTCCTGCTGGCGGATAACGCAGGCTACCTGTACCGCCCGGTTTCCAGCCGTTTTGAGGGGCTGGCCAGTTTCAACAATGCAGCTGAAGTGGAACGCCTTGGCAAGTACTTCCGGGAGGTGTGGGAGCACAGCAACACGGAAATGGAACTGCGGCGTCTGTTCATCTAGCAGGGCAGACGCCGCAGTGATCTGTGCTCGCGGCGAGTGTTACGGGAAGGCGGGAATGACGGGTTCGGTGCCCTCGATATGTGCTTCCGGGTGGTGACTCTTTACCAGCTCGGTAATCTCCTCCAACCTGGCCTTGGGTACATCGACCATCATCAGGAGATTGCCTTCCTCGATTGCGCTTTCGAATTCCTTCAGCCGAGAACTGGGCACCGATACGCCGATCATGCCGGACATCCAGGCGCCCACGCCGGCACCTGCCAGACCGATGCCGAGAATGGCACCGCCTCCCAGTGCCAGTGCCGCACCGGGAATCGTGACCGCAGCAACCCCGGCAAGCACACCGGTTGCGCCGCCGATAGCAAGTCCACGCTCGACAGCTGGAACGAAGTCACTTTCCTGCAGCAGGTTGGCTTCAGGGAGATGCGCCTCGGTCAGGGCGTGATGGTCCTTGGCTGCGATATGAATGTGCCGTTCCTCGACGCGCGCCAGCAGCAACTCATCAACGATGGTCTTGGCGCTATCGATAGTTGGAATCAGGAAATACAGTCTTCTCATTAATACTCTCCTCCATTTGGAATCGTAACAATCTCGTGTAGCAAACCGGTTAAATGACTCGCAGCCATGTGGTTGTTATAGATTAATTTCGTGTTCAGTGCCAGTGCAGCACGATACAACTTCCGCCAGGTACGATCAATCCGCCGCCATCCATTCCACATAATCGTCCGGGGTATCCAGGTCCCGGCGTGGCGCCAGCCGGTGCCAGCAGAGTCCATGCGCGCGCAACCGTGCCTCGGTCAGACGCAGAATATCAGTGGACCCCCAGGGCATGTCCTCGAACAGGAAGGTATGCCGGCGGCGCAGGGCGATAAGGTAATAACCGCCATCCAGGGCAGGACCGAGCACCACGTCAGCGCCTTGTTCCAGCGCCTGCAGGGCTTCCTCGATATCTGTGATTGCCAGGTCGGGACAGTCGGCGCCAACCAGCACGGCATATCCGGATTGCTGTAATGTCTGCCGCAGCGCATGTTCCATGCGTTGTCCAAGGTCCCCGGCTGTCTGTTGTTGCAGTTGCACGCCGTATTGCTGCTCACAACCGGTAAAGAACGGGTGGCTGGTTGTCGGTGTGCACCACAGTTCGACGGGGCACAGGCCGGCTGCAACCAGCCTGTCGATACAGCTATGCAGCAGTGCAGCATAGAAACTGGCCGCACCGGCCGTGCCCAGTAATGGAACCAGCCGGGTCTTTACTGCACCGGCGTCCGGCGCCTTGCTCAGGATCAGCAGCCGTGCAGCGGGGTATTTCACGAGCGGTGCGCTGCGTAGTAGGCGGCCAGGCGCTCGGGTTTGACACCCAGGAAGTAGCCGAGGCGCAGCATCCACATGCGCAGGATGGTGCGCAGCACGCCATGGGCCAGCCAGCGGCGCGGTGACGAAGCGAGCGGCTGATGGATCATGGCCGGGCGACCGTGTTGTCGCAGTACGCGGCTGAGCGCGATATCCTCCATCAGCGCTATCTCGGGGAAGCCGCCGACAGCATCATAGAGGCTGCGCGTCACGAACAGCCCCTGGTCGCCGGTGGCGATGCCGCTGAGCCGGGAGCGCTGATTCATCATCCACGCGACGCATTTCAGCAGCAGCCGGGTTTGCGAGAGCTGGACGTCGAAGCGCCCCCACCCGGCCCGCTTCGATTGCAGTGCCTGCATGATCAGCCTGTCGGCATCTGGTGGTGCTGTGGTGTCGGCATGCAGGAACCACAATACCGAACCGGCAGCGAGCGCAGCGCCAGCCCGCATCTGGGTAGCCCGCCCTGCCCCGGTCTGGATGACCCGGTCGACGAGTGGACGGCTCAGCGCTATGGTGTTGTCGCTGCTGGCCCCGTCAACCACGATGACTTCGTGTCCGCGAGCCCGCAGGGGCTGCAGTGCCTGCAGAGTCGTCGTGATCGCAGCCGCCTCGTTCAGTGCCGGGATGATGACCGACAGTTGCAGCGGTTCAGGCACAGCAGCCGCCATGCGACGCTGCCTGCCCTTCCGGTTCTGCAAGATTCACGCTCCGTGCCGTGTCGCAACAGGACCCTGCTGTACCCGTTGCCATGTCGTGCGACAGGTCGATGAAGGCATCGCCAAAGGCGGCGCTCAGCAGCAATTGCCGGGTGCCGGCGGTGACCTTCTCGTGGCTTCCGCGAACGAAGCGGCGCCCATTTTCGTCGATGACGGCGGCAAAGGGGCCGCGGTACATGAGGGTATGACTGTCACTGTCTTCCTTGCTGATTACCGGCTTTACCGCAGTCAGGGTGACCGAGCGGAAGGTGATGTCCCCGATGACCTGCCAGGGTTGCGGATCCCGTTTGTCATAGCAGACGCCGCTGAAGCCTGCGGCTGCGAAGGCATTCGCGAACTCGCTTTCCTCGAAGGCTCCGGAGATGCAACCGCTCCAGAGATCCGGGTCCTGCTTCATCGTCTCCGGTATGGCGCGGTCGCTGACGATGTCGGAAATGGCGATGCGACCGCCCGGCCTGAGCACCCGGAATATCTCCTGGACCAGTTGCTGCTTTTCGCTGTCGGCCACCAGGTTCAGCACGCAGTTGGAAATGACGAGGTCGACCGATGCATCCGGGATGAGCGGGGCTTGCCGGCGCTGTTGTTGTTCCCAGGCCTTGAGCGCACTGTAGTCGGCATGCTCTCTGACCGGGTTGTCTGCCAGGTACTGGCCCAGGGCATCGATATCCAGTGCCAGGTCCTGGATGTACCCCTTGACGAAGCGCACCCGGTCACCCCCCAGCCTGCCGGCCATTTCCGCCTGGTATTTGCGTGCCAAAGCCAGCATGTCATCGTTCATGTCCACGCCGATCACATGGCCTGCTGCCCCCGTGAGCTGTGCGGCCATGTAACAGATCTTGCCGCCGCCGGAGCCGAGGTCGAGCACGACATCACCGGGTTGTACATAACGGGATGGATCGCCGCAGCCGTAGTCGCGCTCGATGATTTCCTGCGGTAGCATGGCCAGCAGTCCGCTGTCATAATCCACGGGACAGCACAGGGACTCCTGCCTTTCCCGCGCACCTTCCGAGTATCT
Source organism: Gammaproteobacteria bacterium (assembly GCA_050116715.1). Taxonomy (GTDB): domain Bacteria; phylum Pseudomonadota; class Gammaproteobacteria; order UBA9214; family UBA9214; genus UBA9214. The sequence goes on along the minus strand of JASFOC010000117.1, from coordinate 1,198 downwards.
TTCCGTTACCGTCACTTCTATATCAATCGTCATTCCTTACTCCCGAGATTCGCAAGGGTCAGTTTCGAGGGCGCCGCTACAGCTGGACCCCTGGCCGGCAGTGCAGCCGTAACAGTGATCAGCCACCCGGATTGCTGCGTCTTCAAGGTCTGCAGCGGTAATGCTGGTGATGTGTGGGCGGCCGTGGCCACCGAGCTGCAGGGGCATATCCAGCATCTGGTTGAAGTCGCAGTCGTACAGGTAGCCTTCCCAGTCAACGCTCAGCAGGGTGCGGCACATGACGTCGGCAAGATTGGTTTCCTTGTGGCTGGAACGCAGCAGATCCATGTATTCCCCGAAGCGGCCCTGGCTGACCAGGGTGCTCCCGAAGCGCTTGATCGGCATGTTGGTCAGGGTCCGCAGCCTGTTGAAGTGGATGCCGTAGCGGGTCTCGAGGTGCTGCCGGTAGTCCTGTTCCAGCGCCTGCTGCGGTGGTGGCAGTACCGGTCCCTGGGGGTTGTAGACCAGGTCGAGTTCCAGCCCGGTACCTGCCTTGCCATAGCCGAGACGATTGAGTCGCCGCAGTGCCTCGATGCTGCCGGCGAACGTGCCATCACCGCGCTGTGCATCTACATTTTCCTTTATATAACAAGGGAGTGAAGCAACTATCTTGACCTGGTTCTCTGCCAGGAAGTGGTCGGTGTCCGCCTGCTCCGGTTCCAGCAGGATGGTGAGGTTGCAACGGTCGATGACCGCGATATCCAGCGCCCGGGCGGCGCGCACCAGGTGCCGGAAGGCCGGGTTGAGTTCCGGCGCCCCGCCTGTCAGGTCCAGGGTGCTGACCGGTGAATTGTCAAGAAAACGGATAACGGCCTCCACGATGTCCGTGGACATGATTTCCATGCGCCGGGGGCCGGCATTGACATGGCAGTGCAGGCAGGACTGGTTGCATTGGTAGCCGAGATTGACCTGCAGGGTTTGCAGCGGACCGCGCCGGATGGCGGGGAAATCGGTTTCAAGCAGTAATGGCAGTGTTGCGTGCATTTATTTCAGTCAGGCTCACGATTCAGTTCGCAGTAGATACTGTTGCTACGGGCCGGCCGCGATGCTGATTGTTGGTAATCCGGCGCAGTCTGTCCATATGCCGCATGGCAGGTAATTAAGGCAGCATGCGATGCAGCAGCCATACCAGTGTCCTGAGCTTTTTCGACCTCAACAA
>JASFOC010000116.1:0-7004 GCA_050116715.1 Gammaproteobacteria bacterium | reverse complement strand
GTCGAGAACGCCCTGTTCTTTGCCGACAACACCCGCATGCTCTATGGTGATGGCCAGGCCATGGCCGCGGAACTGATCCAGGCGGTGAAGGAACTTTGATCTAACCAGCAGCCGGATGGCGGGACATGGCTTTCTGCTGTGACAAGGCGTAAATCAGGCGCTCACAGCCTGCTTCAAGCCAGGCCATAAGACAGGCCCGACTGTGCCGGGCCTGTCAGCCATGCAGTACCGCTGGCTGCGCCTTCAGTACCGTTCCTTAGACTGACAAAACCGGATCGCAGCGGCTATCGCGGGCCGCCACAAAAACGGCTGCCATGGCCAGAACCGGCAGGTGCTATCATTGGCCTCCCCCTGCCCCGCAGCACCGCTTCCATTGCCGTGTAAAATGCCCGCAGATTGGGGGCAGAAAGCGGCTTTTCCAGCGTTGCCAGCATGTGCAGGAATGCACCGGGATGGTACAAAACGAATGCGCTTATTCACAGCCGGGCCTGACCGATGTTTTTAAACAACATGTATCGTGCGTGCCTATATAAGAAACTTATAATTAACTTTAATTAATTGATTTAAAAAGGAATTATCCTGTGGATAAAAATTGAACAATTTAACGCCAACACTACGAAAACAGGGGTTTGGCGTGCTTTACCCCAAATCATCCACAGAGTTATCCACAGGTTTTGTGGATAAAAAACACCTTCCAATCAGATTAAGGAGTTAGCTCTCTTTAGTGATAATAGTTCTCAACCATGGAAGCTAACCACACCTTAATTCCAACCACCATTCCCTACGCCCGCCAGCTTGAAAAAAACCATACTCCGCATCGCCGTTCCCTCGCCGCTGTATCGAAGTTTTGATTACCTGGCACCGGCGGGTATCGACACGAAGGCACTGCAACCCGGGATACGTGTGCGGGTCCCTTTCGGGCGCCGGTCCGTCATCGGCATGCTGCTGGAAAGCAGCGACGACACCCGTATCGAGGCCGGCAAACTCAGACAGGCAAGCGTACTGCTGGACACTGAACCCGTCATCAGGTCCGATGTCCTGGCCATGACCCAGTGGGCCAGTGCCTATTACCACCATCCTATCGGCGAGGCGCTTGCAGCCGCACTGCCGGCGCTGCTGCGCCAGGGACAGCCGCCGGACTGTGCCGTTGCGACCGTCTGGCGGCTGACTGCCGCAGGTGCTGCAGTCGCCATGCAGACGCTAACCCGCGCCACTCGCCAGGCAGCGGTGCTTTCAAGGCTGCAGGCACACCCCGCGGGGCTTGCACGCGATGACCTGGATGTCCCTGCCGGCGTCCTGCAAACCCTGTGTGACAAGGGCTGGATCGAGCGCTGCAGTTCGCAACCCGCCCCGCCGCAAATCGGCCCCTGCGAACCTGGTCATGAACTGAATGCGGCACAGCAGCAGGCCTGCACCGCCGTGCGCCAGTCACTGGGTCATTTCAACAGCTTCCTGCTGGAAGGTGTCACCGGCAGCGGCAAGACCGAGGTCTACCTGACACTTATCGAGGCAGTGCTGGCACGCGGCGAGCAGGCGCTGGTGCTGGTCCCGGAAATCGGGCTGACACCGCAGCTGGTCGACCGTTTCCGGCACCGGCTCGGGGTGCCGCTGGCCGTTCTGCACTCCGCGCTCAGTGACCGCGAACGACTTGCGGCCTGGCAGCAGGCACGCAGCGGCGCAGCACCCATCGTGATCGGAACCCGCTCGGCGATCTTCACACCCTTGCTGCGGGCGGGCCTGCTGATCGTCGATGAGGAGCACGATGCCTCGCTCAAGCAGCAGGACGGGTTTCGCTATTCAGCCCGCGACCTGGCGGTCTGGCGCGCCCGCCACCTCGACGTGCCGGTCATCCTCGGCTCCGCCACCCCCTCGCTGGAAAGTCTCTACAACGTGGAGCAGCAGCGCTATACCCGGCTGGAACTGCCGGAGCGCACCGGCAGCGCCCGCCTGCCGCACTTCGAGATCCTCAACATCCGTGAACAGCCACTGGAACACGGCCTGTCGATGCCACTGATGCAACGCATGCGGGTGCACCTGGATGCCGCTGGCCAGGTGTTGCTGTTCCTGAACCGGCGCGGCTTTGCGCCAACCCTGATGTGCTATGACTGCGACTGGGTGGCCGAATGCCGCCGCTGCGACGCCCGCATGACCTGGCACCAGCAGGACAACCGGCTGCACTGCCACCACTGCGGCAGCCAGCGCCCGGTCGACACGGTCTGCCCGGCCTGCGGCGGCAGCGAGCTGCATCCGATGGGCCAGGGCACCGAGCGGGTGGAACAGGCGCTGGCGGAGCACTTCCCGGACGTCGAGTGCCTGCGCATCGACCGCGACACCACCCGGCGCAAGGGCGAACTCAAGCGGCTGCTGGCGCGGGCACAGTCCGGGGAGGCGCGATTGCTGCTGGGAACCCAGATGCTGGCCAAGGGGCATCACTTCCCGAATGTCACGCTGGTCGGCATCCTGGATGCCGATCATGGCCTGTTCAGCACCGACTTTCGTGCCAGCGAACGCATGGCCCAGCTGATCGTGCAGGTTGCGGGGCGCGCCGGGCGCCACGACCGGCCGGGGACAGTGGCCATCCAGACCCGGCACCCGGACCACCCCTTGCTGCAACTGCTTGCCACGCAGGGATACCCGGCATTTGCCCGCGCAGCACTGTCAGAACGCAAGGCGGCCGCACTGCCGCCGCTGACCGCGATCGCGCTGCTGCGCGCCGAGGCCGGCACGGCCGGCACGGCGCTGCAGTTCCTGGAACTGGCACACCAGTCAATGGCAGGCATCGGCCTGGATGGCGTGGAAGTGTGGGGCCCGGTGCCGGCCACGATGGAGCGCCGCGGCGGGCGCTACCGGGCACAGCTGCTGCTGCAATCAGCGCAGCGCGGCAGGCTGCAGCAGCTGCTGGGGCAGCTGGCACTGCAACTGGAACAGAACCGGGACAGCCGCCGGGTGCGCTGGTCGATCGATGTCGATCCCGTCGACACCTACTGATTGCGGCCGCGGCGCATACCGGCAGTTGCAAGATGGCGGTCGGCCGGGATAATAGCCGCTTCACCCCGGAATGACCGGGAGCTCAGGCAGAACCTATATTGAAAGACCAGCTCGTAACCAGACTCGCCGCCGCCGTCAGTCAATTGCAGGCCGAAGGCAGCCTGCCCGCGGACCTTGCGCCTGACATCATGGTGGAGCGCACCCGCGACCGGACGCATGGCGACTTTGCCAGCAATCTCGCGATGACGCTCGCAAAAGCGGCCCGTTGCAAACCGCGCGACCTGGCCGAACGCATCGTTGCCGCCATGGAAACCGATGCCCGCGTCGTCCGGATAGATATCGCCGGCCCGGGCTTCATCAACTTTCACCTCGGCGCGGATGCCTGGCACGGGGTGATCGTTGACATCCTCACACAGGGCGGTAATTACGGCCGCAGCGACCTTGGCAAGGGTCAGCGCGTCCAGGTGGAGTTCGTCTCCGCCAACCCGACCGGCCCGCTGCATGTTGGTCATGGCCGGGGCGCCGCCTACGGCGCTGCAGTCGCCGACCTGTTGCAGGCCGTGGGTTTCGATGTTCACCGTGAATACTACGTCAACGATGCCGGCCGGCAGATGGACATCCTGGCCACCTCGGTGTGGCTGCGCTACCTGGAACTGGGCGGCGAGACATTCGAGTTCCCCGCCAATGGTTACCAGGGTGACTACGTGCAGGACATCGCCGCCACCCTGCGCCGGGAGCAGGGCGACGCCTACCATCACACGACAGCCGAAGTATTTGCAGACCTGCCTGCGGATGCACCCGCGGGCGGCGACAAGGAAGACTACATCGACGCGCTGATCGCGCGTACCCGGCAGCTGCTGGGTGACAACCGCTACCGCTTCGTTTTCGAGCTGGGTCTGAACACCATCCTGGACGACATCCGCGACGACCTTGCCCTGTTCGGCGTTAACTACGAAACGTGGTACTCGGAACGCAGCCTGGTCGAGAGCGGCGCCGTCAACCGCGCCATAGAGCGCCTCAGGCATACCGAACATGTCTACGAGCAGGATGGCGCACTGTGGTTTCGCTCCACCGACTACGGCGACGAAAAGGATCGCGTGCTGGTGCGCGACAACGGCCAGGCGACCTACTTCGCCTCCGATATCGCCTACCACATGGACAAGCTGGAACGGGGCTTCGCCCGTGTCATCGATATCTGGGGTGCGGATCACCACGGCTATGTGCCACGCGTCAAGGCCGCGCTGCAGGCACTCGGCGACGACCCGGCCAGACTGGATGTCCTGCTGGTGCAGTTCGCGGTGCTTTATCGTGGCGGCGAAAAAATGCAGATGTCGACCCGCTCCGGCGAATTCGTCACCTTGCGGCAGCTGCGCAAGGAAGTCGGCAAGGACGCGGCACGATACTTCTACGTGATGCGCAAGTGCGAGCAGCACATGGACTTCGATCTCGACCTGGCCAAGTCGCAGTCAAATGACAACCCGGTTTACTACGTCCAGTATGCGCATGCCCGGGTCATGAGCGTATTCCGGCAGCTGCAGGAAAAGCAGCTGCAATGGGACCAGGCTGCGGGCAATGCCGCCCTGGCCGCGCTGGAGGAACTCCACGAACAGGAGCTGATACTCGCCCTGTCGCGCTACCCCGAGGTACTGGAGGCTGCTGCCCTCAACCACGAACCGCACCACCTGACCCATTACCTGCGGGAACTGGCCAATGCCTTTCATACCTACTACAACGCACACACCTTCATTGTCGCTGATGAACGGCTGCGCAATGCGCGCCTCAACCTGATCGAGGCAACCCGGCAGGTCATCGCCAATGGCCTTGAACTGCTTGGCGTATCCGCACCGGACAGCATGTAATGCCACGCGACTACAAACACCGGGCAACCCGCAAGAGAAAGCGCAGCAAGCTGTCGCCGTGGTTGCTCGTCATCTCCGGACTGCTGGTCGGGCTGTTCATCGCGTTCCTCGTGTTCATCAAGATGCAAACGCCGCCGGAACCGCCCGCCTTCTTCCAGGAGAGCCTGCTGCCCCCGGTCGAGGAAACCCGCCCGGACAGCGCTGCGGAAAGCCCGGAGGACATCGCCGAGGAAGCACCACAGGCGCAGGTGCTCCCGCCCAAGCCGCGCTTCGATTTCTACACCCTGCTGCCGGAGATGGAAGTGGTCGTCCCGGAGGAGGAAGTCGCACCGCCACCCCCTGCACCCCCGCTACAACGACCGCTGCCCGCAACCAAACCGGCCGCACAACAGCCCGAGCCCGCCACACCTGCGGCAACAGCCACGATCAAAGCCACGTCTGCGGAAACCTACATGCTGCAGGTCGGTTCCTTTCGCAACGGCACACAGGCCGAGCGCTTCAAGGCCGAGCTGGCACTGCTCGGACTGGAAACCAGCATCCAGAAAGTTACCATCGACAACAAGGACACCTACCACCGGGTGCGTGTCGGTCCGTTCCGTGATACCGGCAGCCTGAACAAGGCCCGCAGCCGGCTGACACAACAGGGCATAGAAAGCAGCATCATAAAGATCAGGAAGTAGCCCGGCCTATCAGGCCAGCGCCCAACCAGCGAGGAGCGTATCAACATGCATAACGAAGACTCATCATCACAGCCGGACCTGAATTCACTGGCCGGCATCAGCCGGCGCGAACTGCTGCTGGGGCTGGGTGCGGCGGCCACCGTTGCCGTTGCCTCCCCGGCAATGGCCGCCATGTCCGGACACGACCACAGCAAGCACAGTGCCCAGCTGCCGGACATGCTGGATGCGACCAATGCCTGTGTCGACAAGGGCGAGCGCTGCATCGCGCATTGCCTGGTGTCCTTCCAGGAAGGCGACCTGGAACTGGCGGACTGCGCCGCCAAGGTCCACGAAATGCGGGCGATCTGCGGCGCCTTCAGCTATCTGCTCGCGGCCAACTCCACCTATGTGGGCGACTACGCCGCCATTTGTGCGCAGGTCTGCGAGGACTGCGAAAAGGAGTGCCGCAAGCACGAGGAACATATCGAGTGCAAGGCCTGCGCACAGGCCTGCGCCGAAGTGGTCGACCAGATCAAGCTGGTTTTTGACAAGGCCTGATCAGCCCCCTCGCAAACAGCCGCAAGGCAGCGGCACGGAGCCGGTGCAGGACAGTCCTGTGGGGTTATGCATCGCCCGGTGGCAGCGGGATACGCAGCCGCGCCTCGGTGCCACCCCCCTGTCGCGGCAACAGGCGGATGTCCCAGCCGTGGACATCACAGAGCTGCCGGACGATTGCCAGCCCCAGGCCGCTGCCACCGGTGCGCCGGCTGCGGGAACCTTCCAGGCGGTGAAACGGCTGGAACACCTTGTCACGCTCCAGCTCCGGAATGCCGCGACCGCGATCCAGCACCTGAATAACCGCTGCCGCTGCCTCGCAATGGCAGTAAATTCCGACCGGCTTGTCACCGCTGTAGCGCACCGCGTTTTCCAGCAGGTTGGTCAGCACCCGTTGCAGCGCCAGTGTATCCACCGGGCAATAGCAACAGGCCACCGGTGACCACTCGATAGCGGCCCCTTCCGGCCTCAGGCGGGTTACGACACCATCGATCAGGTCTCTCAGGTCCACCAGCTCCGCCACATGCGGTTCCAGGCCACGTGCCAGCTCCAGGGTATCCGTGATCAGGCGGCTCATCTCGTCCAGGTCCTGGCGCAGGCGATCAACCAGCTCCGGGGCAGTCTCCGCGGGCAGCATTTCCAGCGCCAGCTGCATCCGGGTGATCGGGGTGCGCAGGTCGTGCGAGATCCCTGCAAACAGCGTCGTCCGGTTGGTCAGCAGCTCAGAGATCTCGGCGGCCATGCGGTTGAAGCGCTGCGTCAGGACAGCAAGTTCCCGCGGCCCGGTTTCCGGCAACGGCACGAAGGCATCTCCACGGCCGATTTGTTCGGCCGCCGTTGCCAGCCGTGCAAGCGGCCGGGTCAGGCGTCGCACCAGCAGCAGGGAAGTGAACAGGATCACCAGTGCACCGGCGACGGCCACCAGCAGGGCCGCAATCGGCGG
>JASFOC010000115.1:0-7035 GCA_050116715.1 Gammaproteobacteria bacterium | reverse complement strand
CCCATCACGTGCAGCGCCCACTTCACCGGGATCGGATTTGACTCTATAAACAGGGCAGAATGCAATACGCTCAGGCGGTCATTGATACGCTGCGCCATATCCCGGTCGCCGGCCAGGGCCGCGGCACACATGTCGTGCATGGCGGCGGGTGCCACGTTGGCCGTAACCGAGATATTGCCCTTGCCGCCAAGCAGCATCAGTTCCATGGCAGTCGCGTCATCGCCACTGTAGACCAGCAGACTGTCACCGCAGCGCGTCATGATCTCCTGTGCCCGTTGCATGCTGCCGGTCGCTTCCTTGATCCCGATGATGTTCTCCAGCGGGGCAAGCCGCGCCACGGTCTCGGGCAGCATGTCGCAGGCGGTTCGTCCCGGTACATTGTAGAGAATCTGCGGGATCGGCACGGCCTCGGCAATCGCCTTGTGGTGCAGGTACAGGCCTTCCTGGGTAGGCTTGTTGTAGTATGGCGTCACCAGCAGACAGGCATCGGCGCCGGCCTGCATGGCGCAACGGGTGAGGTCGATGGCTTCCCGGGTGGAATTCGCACCGGTACCGGCGATGACCGGGATGCGACCTGCGGCCATTTCCACTGTGCGGCGGATAACGTGGCAATGTTCCCGCTCGTTGAGCGTTGCCGATTCACCGGTGGTGCCAACGCTGATCAGGGCATCAGAATGATGCTCGACATGGAAATCGACCAGCCGCTGCAGGCTGTCTTCATCGACCGCGCCGCTCTCCAGCATCGGCGTGACCAGCGCCACCATACTGCCCTGAAACATCACCGAAATCCCCGGACCAAAATCAAGACCGACATGGTACTGGCGCCACAGCGCACTGACAAGGCAATCCACGCCCCCATGGCAGCACGCAGCAGCAGCAGTTAGTGTTAGACTGCGCATATACTGAAAGCTGCGGCCACAGGAGACCGCCGGCAAGGCAAACATGAACGAACAAACAGGCACAAAAAACAGTCACCTGGTACTCTCCGCCCTGGGCGAGGACAAACCGGGTCTTATCAATGAATTGTCACGTGGCGTACTGAACAGCGGCTGCAGCATTCTCGACAGCCGCATGGCAGTCCTGGGCGGTGACTTTGCGCTGTTGCTGCAGGTAGGCGGCAACTGGAACAATCTCGCCAAGCTTGAAACCCAGTTGCCGGGCCTGCAGGAACGCCTTGGCCTGACGATCAGTTCGCGGCGCACCGGCGGCAGGGAGACCCGCCATGATTTGCTGCCCTACGGCGTCGACGTGGTTGCCATGGACCAGCCGGGCATTGTCCACAACCTCGCGAAATTCTTCTCCGAGCGACAGATCAATATCCAGGAAATGCTGACCTCGAGTTACGCGGCCGCACATTCGGGGACTCCGATGTTTTCGGTGCATATGACCGTGGAAGTCCCGGCCAGCATCCAGATCGCGGGACTGCGCGAGGAATTCATGGATTTCTGTGACCAGCTGAATCTTGACGCGGTGATCGAACCGATCAAGGCCTGAACCCACCCTGAGCGAACAGAGACCAGACAACACGATGAGCAAGGTAACAGTCGGCAAACCCGTACCGGATTTCACCCTTCCAGCCACCGGTGGCAAGGACATCAGCCTGTCAGACTTCCGCGGCAAGAATGTCGTTATCTATTTCTACCCGAAGGACAGTACCCCGGGCTGCACCACGGAAGGCCAGGATTTCCGTGACAGCATCAAGACCTTCCAGCGCCGCAAGACTGTGGTACTCGGTATTTCACGGGACAGCATCAAATCCCATGAAAACTTCAAGGCAAAGCAGGATTTCCCTTTCGACCTGTTGTCGGATGCCGACGAGCATGCCTGCCGGCTGTTCGACGTCATCAAGGAAAAAAACATGTATGGCCGCAAGGTGATGGGCATCGAGCGCAGCACCTTCCTGATCGACGCCGAAGGCATCCTGCGCAGGGAATGGCGCAAGGTTTCCGTCAAAGGCCACGTCGAGGAAGTACTGGAAGCCGTCAAGGCATTGTAGCAGCCATCCCCGAACCCCCCACGCCGGAGGAACCGGCACAACACGCCAGGCGCCGATCTGCACATACTGCCCGGCAAACCGGCAATCTCCGTTCATATCCAGTCGCAGGCTGACCAGAAATTTCTATCGGCGCGCAAAAAAGTTTTATTGTAAATTAGAATATTACTATGTACTATATGGCGCTGATTTTCAGCACAGTCGGCGCCATGCCTGTCTGTGCCGACACACCACAGCGATCAGGGCCTCAGGGGGGGCAACCTGCGGGGCATGATCCTGGATAAATTCCCTTTCGCAACAACTGCAAGAGAGGTAAACAACATGTCGATTTTTGAGAAGACAAAACACTGCACCAAGCGCTTTCCGTGCCGCTTCAAGCTGGCGATGATGGTATTTTCCGTTGCCGTGATTGTCTCGATTATTACCGTGCCGTTGATTCACAGCATGGCCTGAGCTGCGACGAGCAACCGGGACGATACTGTCCCACTACGCCGCCCCGCCTGACCCGCGGCAACCCGGGTGTCACCGAACCCCTGACACGCAGGTCTCAGGCTGACGCTTCAGCCTGCTCTTCCGGTTTCTCCTTCCTGGGCCAGGCATTCAGGACCGCTGATACCAGGGTTGCGAGCGGGATGGCAAAAAAGACGCCCCAGAAGCCCCAAAGCCCGCCGAACACCAGGATGGCGATGATAATCGCGATCGGGTGCAGGTTAACGACCTCGGAAAACAGCAGCGGCACCAGCAGGTAACCATCCAGCGCCTGCAGTACCCCATAGGCAAACAGGATCCAGCCAAACTCGGGACTCCAGCCCCACTGGAACCAGGCAATGATGGCGATCGGCAACGTCACCACGGCAGCGCCAACATAGGGGATCACCACAGACAGGCCCACCATGGTCGCCAGCAGCAGCGCGTACTGCAGGCCCATCAGGGTAAAGGTGGCAAAACTCACGGCGCCGACGATGAATATCTCCCAGACCTTGCCGCGCACGTAATTGGATACCTGCAGGTTCACATCGTGCGCGACCTCGTCAACCAGACGGCGTTGCCGGGGCAGGCGCTGGCTGAACCAGCTCATAATGCTCTGCTTGTCCTTGAGGAAGAAAAACGCCAGCACCGGCACCAGCACGATATACACCATCAGCGTCAGCAGTCCGAACACGGATGCCACCGACCATGACAGCACATGCTGGCTCAGCGTGGTGATCTCGGATCGAATCGTCGCACCGAGTTCACTGACCTGGGCGGCGGTAAACAGGTTGGGATATTTTTCCGGCAGTTTCAGCAACAGTTCCTGTCCGAGCGCGATGATATCCGGCAATTGCTTGACCAGTTGTGTTACCTGGTAGGACAGTCGCGGCACCAACCAGACCATGATGAACACCAGCAGCGACATGAACAGCAGAAACACCAGCGCCACTGCGAGCAACCGTGGCATGCCCAGTTCACGGCACTTCTCGACCAGGCCATCCAGCAGATAGGCAATGACCACACCGGCAAGTACCGGTGCCAGCATCTGCCCGAGGGTCAGCATCACGACAAACCCCATGACCAGCAGCACAGCCAGAATCACGACCTGGGGGTCGGAGACGTGCCGGTCATACCATTCGCGCAGAATATTCATCTGCCTATTCTCCTGCGGTGGACCTGAGTCGCTCATAGTGCTCTCGAAAAATACCTTCCAGCTGTTCGATTACGACTGCGGGTTCCGTACCTTTCATGATATGGGTCGCCACGATATCGGAAGTCGCACTCAGCATCTCGCTCTTGTCGAGCATCGGGTAAGTTCTGGCGAGGCGCTTCAGCCCCGCGACCACACTCTCAACCGGAGGACGTTCGATCGGCTCGGGTTCAGGTATCGCCAGCGGCTGCGCAGGATTGCTTTCCGCACGGGCGGGCTGCCGGCTGCAGAGAAATTCCGCAAATGCCAGCAGGCTTGCCTGTTCAGTCGTCCCGAGTTGCCGCAACAAGCCGAGCAGACGCTGTTCGATATCATTCATTAGCAGCACGACTCCGGGCGGGTATCAACACAGCGGCAACGGGACACACGCGGGATAACGACTGGTCTCAGGCGTCGTCCCGGTGTGACAGACAATAGGCACGCGCGAATTCCAGCAGTTCATCCATGGCCCGCTGGCGGAATTTCTGCTTCTGATGCACGAACGCGAACGGTCGTTCCATCTGCGGATCCAGCTCGAGTGCAACCAGCGTCCCCAGCTGCAATTCCTTGTGAATCGTCACTTCAGACGCAATCGACACACCCATACCCGCCTCCACCGCGCCCTTTATGGCCTCGGGACTGCCCAGCTCCATGGCGACATGCACGTCCGACGGCTTCAGGCCGGCGTGGGCCAGATAGTCCTGGATTACCTCGCGGGTGCCGGAACCTTCCTCGCGTGCAATATAGGCATAGTCGAGCAGGTCCTTGAGCTTGACGCTGGTGTGATCGGCAAGCGGGTGTTTCGGCGGCACAATCGCAACCAGGCGGTCATTGCGGCAGTTTTCCACCACCAGATTCTTGTTGAGAACGGGGGCCTCGACCACGCCCAGGTCGATGTCATTATTCTCGACCATGGACACGATCCCGTCAGAGTTTGCCACCTTGAGATGGACATTCACATCCGGGTATTTCTTCTTGAAGTCGCCCAGCAGCGACGGCAGCATGTATTCCGCAATGGTGGTACTTGCGCCGATGATGAGGACCCCGCTGATCTCGCCGGTCATGTCGCGCACGGCGTTATCCATCTTGGCGTACAGATCGAAGATCTTGTCCGCGTATTCGTAGACGCGCTGCCCCGCTTCAGTGAGGCTGATGCGGTTGTGGGTACGGTCAAACAGGCGGGTGTTGAAATACTCTTCAAGCTGGCGGACCTGGAAGGTCACTGCCGGCTGGGTCATGTGCAGACTCTCCGCCGCCTTGGTGAAACTCAACAAGCGTGCGACGGTATGAAATACCTGTAGTCTTCGATCAGCCATAATTTTCCATGCCAGGATCCAGTAGTCGATGTCAGTTGCGATGCTAAACCCTTGAGACTATAAAATAATTTTGTGCAAGACTCCAACCATGCTATAGCAGCGCGTACCACATTCGCACCGCTACCGTCTGAACCCGGCACAGCATACCTGTGCTTGCGACGGAGCCTTCCGGACACACCCCCACAACAAGACAAATAATTATAATACTTTCAAACAGTTATAAAATTTCAGTAATAACCCAAGACCACCAGGCCAGCTTGCCCGGCAACAGCGAACGCAGCGGAACCACCTGCCGGAAATTACGGACGGACACGGCGGAGAAGACGGCGGGAGAAATAAAAGCGGCGGTATATCAATCGGGGAGATCGAGGGGGGGGTAGACATACCGCCGCAAGAGACTGCTCTAACAGTGAAGGGAAACCGCAGCTGCCACTGACAGGTCAACCCTGGATAAAAGGTTAGCCTCTCGCAGCCGGCTTGTGAATGCGACATAGTGTCGCAACGGCATGCCAGGTTGCCGCGGTACGCCGGCCAGAGCATCATTGACGCATGCAACCCACCCAGGACAGAAACCCGGATGAAACGACCCGCAGGATCCTGCGGCGTCTGTTCCTGTTGCGCAACATCACCATCCTCGGTGCAGGACTGGGCATCATCATCGCACAGGTCAGCTACAACCTGGCGCTGCCGTTAACGCCACTACTGCTGACGCTGGGTTTGCTTGCCCTCCTCAACCTGCTCACCTGGCTAAGACTGAAGCTGCAACTCAACATCGGCAACAGCGAGCTCTTCATCCAGCTGCTGCTGGATATCGCCGGCATCACCAGCCTGTTCTTTTTTACCGGTGGTGCCACAAATCCGTTCGTCTGGTTCTACCTGCTGCCACTCATTATCGCCGCTACCATCCTGCCGCGCGGTTATACCTGGTTCATGGCGGGCCTCAGCGTGGCCTGCTATTCCGCGCTGTTTTTCTACAATGTACCCTTGCCTCACAGTGGCATGCAGCATGACGGCGGCTTCCAGATGCACGTGTTCGGCATGTGGCTGGGCTTTGTCTTCAGCGCCGGCTTTGTTGCGGTCATTATCGTCGGGCTGGCACACAGCCTGAGGGCGCGTGACCGTAAACTTGCCGAGGCGCGCGAGCAGGTCCTGCAGAACGAACGCCTGGTGGCGCTGGGCACGCTCGCGGCCGGCGCGGCACATGAGCTCGGCACCCCGCTGGGAACCATGGCGATTCTTGCAGCAGAACTCGAAAAGGAATACGCAGATTCAGGTCACGATGACCTGCACAGAAAACTGGGCATCCTGCGCAAGCAGGTCGACCGCTGCAAGGAAGCATTGTCTGTCATCTCGGCATCCGCGGGCGCGGGACGCGCGGAATCCGGACACCGCATGACGGTCAGGCAATACCTCGACGCTGTACTGGAGGAGTGGCGCCAGCAATACCCGCATGCCAGGCTGGCGGCGCACATCAGCGAACCGGCACCCGAAGCCATGATCATCGCGGAGCGCACCCTGACCCAGGCACTGCACAACGTGCTGGGCAACGCGGCAGACGCCTCACCGGACGATGTGACGCTGGAGGCCGACTGGTCGAAAGATGAGCTGACGCTGAGCGTGGCCGACCGTGGCCCGGGATTGCGCGAGGACATTTATGTCCAACTGGGAAAACAACCTGTCACCACCAAGCCGGAAGGCCTCGGTGTCGGCCTGTACCTGGCCCACGCGACGATCAGGCGGCTTGGCGGCGACCTTGTTGTAAGCAACCGGAAACAGGGCGGCACGACAGTGCGGATCACCATGCCCCTGCTGGGAAACGGAACATGAAGGCGTAATCATGACGGAAATCGACAGCCACAACGAGAAGCCGGTACTGCTGCTCGTGGATGACGACGAGATCTACTGCGAAGTGCTTGGCGATGCACTGCGCAAACGCGACTATGCCGTATCGGTCGCCCACAACCTTGCTGACGCATTGCAACTTGCCCGGGACAAGGAGCCCGAATACGCGGTCGTGGACCTGCGAATCGGCACCGAGTCCGGGCTGGAACTGGTCAAGCAACTCG